>JBAWHI010000192.1:0-9664 GCA_049593675.1 Nocardioides sp. | reverse complement strand
TCGGAGAGCACCTCGTAGGCCAGCGAGACCTCCTTGAAGCGCTCCTGGGCCTCGGGGTCCGGGTTGACGTCCGGGTGGTACTGCCGCGCGAGCCGCCGGTAGGCCTTCTTGATGGCGTCGCCGTCCGCATCGCGGTCGACACCGAGCAGCTCGTACAGGTCCTGGCTCACAACTGTTCCTTCTGGCTCTGGGGGTGACGGGTGGTGCGGGTGCGGGTCAGGCTTCGTCGAGGATCCGGGAGACGTAGCGGGCGACCGCGCGCACGGCGGCCATCGACCCGGGATAGTCCATCCGGGTCGGCCCGACGATGCCGAGCCGGGCGAACGCCTCGTCGCCGGGCCCGTAGCCGGTGGCGACGACGCTGGTGGACGCGAGCTCCTGATAGGGGCCCTCGTGGCCGATCCGCACCGTGAGCATCTCTCCGGTCGACGCCTCGCCGAGCAGCTTGAGCAGCACCACGTGCTCCTCGAGCGCCTCGAGCAGGGGGCGTACGGCGGAGTCGAAGTTGTCGCCGTAGCGGGCCAGGTTGGCAGCGCCCCCCACGGCGATCCGCTCGTCGGAGCGGTGGTCGGACATGGCCTCGACCAGGACGTCGACGACGGCCCCGGTGGGCACGTCGGCGCCATCGGTGAGGCCGCGCAGCGCCGTCGCGGCGTCGGCGATGATCTCGCCGACGGCCGCGCGGTTGATCCGCGTGCGCAGGTCGGCGAGCGCCTCCTCGGTGAGCTCGGTGGTCAGGTCGACCAGGCGCTGCTCGACCCGTCCGGTACTGAGGATCAGCACCACCAGCAGGCGGTTCGGGGCGAGCGCGACGACCTCGACGTGGCGCACCGTGGAGCGCGAGAGCGTGGGGTACTGCACGACCGCGACCTGTCGCGTCAGCTGTGAGAGGAGGCGGACCGAGCGGGTGACCACGTCGTCGAGATCGACGGCGCCGTCCAGCAGCGAGGCGATGGCGCGCTTCTCCGCGGAGCTCATCGGCTTGACCGTCGTGAGTCGGTCGACGAAGAGCCGGTAGCCCTTGTCGGTCGGGACGCGGCCGGCGCTGGTGTGGGGCTGGGTGATGTAGCCCTCGTCCTCGAGGGCGGCCATGTCGTTGCGGACCGTCGCCGGCGAGACGCCCAGCCCGTGGCGGTCGACCAGGGACTTGGAGCCGACCGGCTCCTCGGTGGCGACGTAGTCCTCCACGATCGCCCGGAGTACGGCGAGCCTGCGCTCCTCCTGCATGCCCGGCCTCCTTCCCGTCGGCGTCCTGCCACCTGCTGACACTGCTGGCACTCGAATGTCCGGAGTGCCAAGCGTACTAGTCGCGCACAGGTGCCGGTCCCACGCCGCACCTGCGAGCCGCCGTCACTGATCCGATGTAGGTTAGGCTTGCCTAATTCAACGAGGAGGCGCCGTGCTCACCACCGACCCGCAGCGACTGGCCGCCGACGCGCGCAGCATCCTGGCGTGCCCGGCCCAGGTGAGCCTCGTGATCGAGGGCGAGGCGCTGGTCGAGGACGACACCGGTCTCACCGACCGGCTCGGCATGCCGGCCTTCCTCTGCCGCCCCGGCTCCCCCGTCGACCGCGCCGCCGCCGGGCGGCGCAGCGCGCTCCTCACGGTCACCAGCGGGCTCGGTCCCCGTGGCGGCGCCGAGCGCACCGAGACGCTCACCCTCGCCGGCCGCCTCGAGCCGGTCGACGTGGAGGAGTGCGCGTGCTGCCCGGAGGTGCGCCACGTGGTCGCCCTCGACCTCAACTTCGTGCTGCTGGCGCGGGCCGAGCGCCAGCACCAGGTGCCGCTCGAGCAGTTCCGCAGTCGCGCTCACGAGCTCAACCGCGGCCACCTCCAGCGCTCCACCGAGCACGCCAACGACTGTCACCACGACGACCTGCGCCACGCGGTGGCCACCGGCACCGGCACCCCCGACGACCTGCTGATCGGGGTCCGGCTCACCGCCCTGTCGCCGTCCGGGGTCGAGGTCCAGTGGGTCGACGTCGAGGGCGCGCACCGGCAGGAGCTCGTGTTCCCCCGGGCGGCCCGCGACCTCACCGAGCTCGGCGAGATGCTGCGCCGGAGCCTGCACGCCGGCCTCTGCTGACACCGGAACGTCCGGCCCTACGCTGGCCCGATGGCATTCACCGAGGTCGCCGACCGGGTCTGGGTCGCGCGCTACCCGACGTACGACGTCAACGTCAGCCTCGTGGGCGGGTCGGACGGACTGCTCGTCGTCGACACGCACGGGTCCGCTGCGCACGCCAGCGACGTCGTCGCCGACATCCGCCAACTCGGCGCCGGCGAGGTGACCGGGATCGTCAACACGCACTGGCACTTCGACCACACGTTCGGCAACGGCACAGTCCGGGCCGCGTACGGCGAGGTGCCGGTCGTCGCGCACGAGATCGCCGCCGAGGAGCTGGCGCGGTGGGGTCCGGACGCGCTGGCGGGCGACGGGTTCGAGGACACCGAGATCGTGCTGCCGGACCGGACCTTCTCCAGCGCCCTGGTGCTGGACCTCGGCGACCGGGCCGTCGAGCTGGTGCACCCCGGGCGCGGCCACACCGGCGGCGACCTGGTGCTTCGGGTGCCCGATGCCGACGTGCTGCTCGCCGGCGACCTGGTCGAGGAGGCCGCTCCCCCGTCGTTCGGCAGCGACTGCTGGCCGATGGAGTGGCCGCTCTCCCTCGACATCGTGCTGGGGCTGACGACCGCGGACAGCGTGGTCGTTCCCGGGCACGGCGCCCCGGTCGATCGCGACTTCGTCGAGGAACAGCGCAACACCATCGGCATCGTGGCCGAGACGATCCGCGACCTCGCCGGCCGCGGCGTCCCGTTGGACCAGGCGCTCGACGCCGGGGAGTGGCCCTGGCCGCGCGAGCGACTCGGGGCCGCGGTGAGCAGGGCCTACGAACAGCTGCCGCGCAGCCAGAAGCGGTTGCCGCTCGTGTGAGCGGGTACGGACCGGTCATGAGCGAGAACGACGAAGCGAGCACGCCCGGAAGCACGCCCGAGGTCGGCGACGACGCCCTGCCCGAGGACCTGCAGCCCACCGACGACAACCCCCTCGCCCAGCCGCTCGACGAGGACGAGGCGAAGTCCGAGGAGGAGCTGGACATGCGGGGCGGCAAGACGCCCGAGGAGAGTGCGGACGAGCCGGACGTGGCCGACGACACCGACGACTGACGGCGTGCCCTCCGGGGCGTGGTCGGTCCGCGCGCCTACGGTCGTCGGGTGAGTTCCACCGACCGCTACGGCTCCGACGTCCTGGCCACCGACTGGCGCGCACCCAAGCGGGGCCGCGCCACCGAGGCGCCGGCCGAGCTCGGCGCCGTCGTCGAGGAGGTCACCACGGACTGGTGCGGCGAGATCGTGCAGGTCGACCGCGACCTGCACACCGTCACCCTCGAGGACCGACGCGCCCGCCGCCGTACCTTCCCGCTCGGTCCGGGCTTCCTGCTGGACGGCCGGCCCGTCATCCTGACGGCGCCCGTGCGCGCCGCGGCGCCGGCGAAGCCGACCCGGACCGCCTCGGGCTCGGTCGCCGTGACCGGCGCCAAGGCTCGGGTCGCCCGGGCCAGCCGGATCTTCGTCGAGGGGCGCCACGACGCCGAGCTGGTCGAGAAGGTCTGGGGCGACGACCTGCGGATCGAGGGCGTGGTCGTCGAGTACCTCGGCGGTGTCGACGACCTCGCCGACCACCTGCGCGACTTCCGGCCCGGTCCCGACCGACGGGTCGGCGTCCTGGTCGACCACCTGGTCGCCGGGTCGAAGGAGAGCCGGATCGCGCAGGGCATCGCCCGCTCCGAGGTGGGCAAGCACGTGCTCGTCGTCGGCCACCCGTTCATCGACATCTGGGCAGCGGTGAAGCCTGCTCGACTCGGGCTCGAGCGGTGGCCGGACGTGCCGCGGAGCATCGAGTGGAAGAAGGGCATCTGCCAGCAGCTCGGCTGGCCGCACCGCGACCAGGCCGACATCGCCCGCGCCTGGCAGCACATCCTCAGCCGCGTCTCGTCCTACCACGACCTCGACCCGGCCCTGCTGGGCCGGGTCGAGGAGCTGATCGACTTCGTGACGGGCTGAGCGTCCTCAGCTCGAGCGCAGCGGACGGCCTTCCATGTCCTTGCTGTCGGTGGCGAGGATGATGATGCCGTCGATGAGACCCCAGATCGAGCCGATGCCGCAGGTCAGGACGGTCACCACGATCTGCCACACGCCGATCTTGGTGTCGCCCAGGTAGAACCGGCCGATGCCGAAGCCACCCAGGAAGATCTGCAGCAGGCCGGCGACCAGCTTGCTCTTGTCGGAGTACGGGATGCCCGTGACCGGGTGCACGCCGTACGGCGCGGCCGGGCTGGCGCCGTAGGGCGCATAGCCGCCCGGCTGGGGCGGCGGGGGCTGCTGGGCGTACGGCGGCGGAGGCGCCTGCTCGCCGTAGGGCGGTGGGGTCGGCTGGCTCGGCGGCGGCGGCGTCGACTCACCCTCGGGCTGCTGGTTCGGGTCGGTGTTCTCGGGACCTTGGGTCATGGCCACACCCTAGGGCCCGTCCTCCGTGGGAAGAAGGGCGACTCAGGGCAGGAGGTCGCGCACGACCGCATCGGCGAGAAGCCGCCCCGGGCGGGTGAGCACCAGCCGGTCCCCGTGGACCGTGATCAGGTCGCGGGCGGCCAGGCCCGGGACGGCCCGACGACCGACCGCATCGAGGACCGAGATCGGCAGCCCGTCTCGCAGCCGCAGCTCCAGCAGCACCTGCTCGACGCGCCGGCTCTCGTCGTCGAGGACCTCCCGGGCGTGGGCCGGGCTCCGGTCGGCGGCCAGCCGGTCGGCGTACGCCGCGGGGTGCTTGACGTTCCACCACCGCACGCCGCCGACATGGCTGTGCGCACCGGGGCCAACGCCCCACCAGTCGGCTCCGGTCCAGTAGAGCTCGTTGTGCCGGCACCGACTTGCCGTGTTGTCGTCCAGGCCTCGTGCCCAGTTGGACACCTCGTACCAGCCCAGCCCCGCGGCGTGGAGCCGCTCATCGGCGAGGAGGTACTTGTCGGCGAGGTCGTCGTCGTCGGGCATCGGCAGCTCGCCGCGCCGGACCCGCCGGGCCAGGGCGGTGCCGTCCTCGACGATCAGGGAGTAGGCCGAGACGTGGTCCGGCGAGGAGGCGAGGGCGGTCTCGACGCTGGTCTCCCAGTCGGCGAGGGACTCCCCCGGCGTGCCGTAGATGAGGTCCAGGCTGAGCTGGTCGAAGCCGGCCTGCCGAGCCCACTCGACCACCTGCGGCACGCGCAGCGGGTCGTGGGTGCGGTCCAGGACGGCCAGGACGTGCGGGACGGCCGACTGCATCCCGAACGAGATCCGGGTGAAGCCGGCCCCCCGCAGGGCGTCGAGTGAGTGCCGGTCGACGCTGTCCGGGTTGGACTCGGTCGTCACCTCGGCGTCGTCGGCGAGCCCGAACTCGTCGTCGATCGCCCGCAGGATCGACGCGAGGTCCGACGGTGCCAGCAGGGTCGGGGTGCCACCGCCCACGAACACCGTGCTGACGGGCAGGTCGCGCTCGCCCAGGGTCCGGCGCGCACGGCGTACCTCCGCGATCGCGGACTGGGCGTAGGACGCCCGGCTCGCGCCCGGCCCGAGCTCGTCGGCGGTGTAGGTGTTGAAGTCGCAGTAGCCGCAGCGCACGGTGCAGAACGGCACGTGCACGTAGAACCCGAACGGCCGCTGGCCCAACCCCTGCCGGGCCGACTCCGGGAGCGCCCCGTCCTCGGGGACCGGATCCCCCGGCGGCAGTCCTGACGGCACCCGGCCATCCTCCCACCCCCTCCCGACGCCGAGTCGGCGCAGTCTGACCATGGCAGGGAGTCAGACTGCGCCGGGTCGGCGTTGAGATGTCATTGGAAGTCGCGCGAGCGGTGCCGGGCGCGCAGGGCCTGACCGGCCTCGGGGTGCACCGACTCGATGGCCGAGAGCCGGTCGGCGACGAGGTTGGTGACCCCGTCCTCTCGCTCCAGGATGCCGCGGACCACCATGCCTGCTGCGCTGCTGGCCACGGTGCGGTAGCGCCGCCAGACCCCGACCGTGCAGACCACGTTGAGCATCCCGGTCTCGTCCTCGAGGTTGAGGAAGGTGACCCCGCCGGCGGTGCCCGGCCGCTGGCGGTGGGTGACCAGCCCGGCCACGTGCACCCGCCGGTTCGGCTCTGCGGAGAACGTCTCGGACACCGCCTTGATCCCGGCGGCACGGAGCCGCTCGCGCAGGTGCTCGAAGGGGTGCCCGCCCGGCGTGATGCCGGTGGCCCACATGTCCGCCATGGTGATCTCGACGTCGTCCATGTCCGGCAGTGTCGGCGCCGGACCGGCGACCCGGATCCCCTCGAGGTGCTCATCGGTCTCGGTCCAGCCGGCGTTCCACAGCGCCTGACGACGCGACAACCCGCCGGAGGGGAACGCATCGTCGAGAGCGCCCGCGGTCGCCAGCGCCTCCAGCTGCCGCGCCTCGAGTCCGGCCCGGCGCGACAGATCGGCCTGGTCGGCGAAGGGCCGTTCCCCGCGCGCCGCGACGATCCTCTCGGCCACCTCGGAGCTGATCCCCCGCACCGAGTCGAGGCCCAGCCGCACGGCGTACGCCGTGTCGCGCCGGTGTTCCGGGGTCGGGTCCGGGGTGCCGGGCACCCACTCGGTCCGCTCGCCGTCGTGCCGGCACTCGTCGAGGCCCGTGGGCCCAGCGTCTGCCGTCGCGGCGGCCGAGACCGGCTCGAGGTCGGCGCTCGCCGCGGAGAGCGCCAGGTCCGGCCGACGCACCTCCACGTCGTGACGACGGGCGTCGTGGACCAGCGACTGCGGAGAGTAGAAGCCCATCGGCTGGGCACGCAGCAGCGCTGCGAGGAACGCGCCCGGATAGTGCAGCTTGCACCACGAGCTCGCGTAGACGAGCTTGGCGAAGGAGAGCGCATGGCTCTCGGCGAAGCCGAAGTTCGCGAACGACAGGATCTGCAGGTAGATCGCGTCGGCCCGCGCGCCGGAGATGCCCTTGGCGGCCATGCCGGACATCAGCTTCTCCTTGACCGACTCGATCCGCTCGACGCCGCGCTTGGAGCCCATCGCCCGGCGCAGCAGGTCGGCTTCGTCGCGGTTGCAGTCACCGAGCACCTGCGCCATCTCCATCAGCTGTTCTTGGAAGAGCGGCACGCCGCGGGTGCGCTCGAGCACCGGCACCAGCAGCGGATGGGCGTACTCGACCTTCTCGCGACCGGTCGCACGTCGCACGTAGGGGTGCACGGCGCCGCCCTGGATCGGCCCGGGGCGGATCAGCGCGATCTCGATCGCCAGGTCGTAGAACTCACGCGGCTGCAGCCGCGGCAGGGTGCCGATCTGGGCGCGGCTCTCGACCTGGAAGACGCCGACGGAGTCGGCACGGCAGAGCATGTCGTAGACCGCCGGCTCCTCCTTGGGGATCGTCGCGAGCTGCCAGTCCTCCCCGAGGTGCTCACGGACGATCACCATCATGTGGTCGAGCGCGCTGAGCATCCCGAGACCGAGCAGGTCGAACTTCACCAGACCCATGAACTCGCAGGCGTCCTTGTCCCACTGGAGCACGGTGCGCTTGTCCATCCGGGCCCGCTCGATCGGCACCACCTCGCCGATCGGCCGCTCGGTGAGCACCATCCCGCCGGAGTGGATGCCGAGGTGCCGGGGCGCACCGAGGAGTCCGTTCGCCAGGTCGACCACCGCCGGCGGCACGTCGTGCTCACCCCCGTCGCGGGTCTCCACCGCCGTCCACGAGGTGACCTGCTTGGACCAGGCGTCCTGCTGGCCGGGAGCGTGCCCGAGCGCCTTCGCCGCGTCCCGGACCGCCATCTTGGGCCGATAGCCGATCACGTTCGCGACCTGGGCAGCGTTGTGACGGCCGTACTTCTCATAGACCCACTGGATGACCTGCTCGCGCTTGTCGGAGTCGAAGTCGACGTCGATGTCGGGCTCCTCCTCGCGGTGCTGGGAGATGAACCGCTCGAACGGCAGCCGGTAGAAGACCGGGTCGACCGCGGTGATGCCGAGGGCGTAGCAGACAGCCGAGCTGGCCGCGGATCCCCTGCCCTGGCAGAGGATCCCCTGGGAACGGGCGAACTCGACGATGTCGTGGACGATCACGAAGTAGCCGTCGAAGTCCTTCTCGGCGATCACCCGCAGCTCGTGCTCGACCCGCTCTCGCGCCGCCCGCTCGAGCGGACCACCGGCGTAGCGCTGGGCGAAGCCGCGCTCGGTGAGCTCGCGCAGCCAGCCGGCCGGCGTCCAACCGTCGGGCACGAACTTCGGCAGCCGCGGGCTGGCCCGCTGCAGGTCGAAGGCGACCTGGTCGGCCAGCTCGACGCTGCGTGCCACCGCACCCGGGTAGCGCGCGAACCGGCGCGCCATCTCGGCCCCCGATCGCAGGCTGGCCATCCCGGACGCCGGCAGCCAGCCGTCCATCTCGGCCAGGCTGCGCCGGGCGCGTACGGCGGCCATCGCGTCGGCGACCCGGTGCTGCTCGGGTCGCGCGTAGTGGACGTTGTTGGTCGCCACGTAGGGCAGCCCGTGGTCGACGGCGATCCGGGCGAGCAGGTCGTTGCGGGCGGAGTCGGTGGGGAACCCGTGGTCGATCAGCTCGACCGCGACGTTGTCGTGGCCGAACAGCTCGGTCAGTCGGTCCAGCTCCGCGGCGGCACCCGGCGGACCTCCCCCGGACCCGGCACGATCGAGCGCCTGTCGGACCGCGCCCTTGCGGCAGCCGGTGAGCACCAGCCAGTGCCCGCGGCCGCGCTCGGAGAGCTCACCGAGGTCGTAGACGGGGCGGCCCTTCTCGTCGCCACGCAGCTGGGCGTCGGTGATCGCGCCGGCCAGCCGGTGGTAGCCCTCCACCCCGCGAGCGAGCACCAGCAGGTGGCTGCCCTCGGGGTCGGCCATGCCGTTCTGCGGCCCGGTCAGGCCCAGGGAGAGCTCCGCGCCGTAGACGGTGGCGATCCCTCCGTCCGGGCCGAAGTGCAGCTGTGCCGTCTCCGCGAAGAGAGGCGCACCGTAGAACCCGTCGTGGTCGGTGATCGCCAGCGCATGCAGCCCGAGGCGGACCGCCTCGAGGACGAGGTGGTCGGGGCCACTGGCCCCGTCGAGGAAGCTGAAGCTGGAGTGACAGTGCAGCTCGGCGTACGGCGTGACCGGACCCTCCGGGCGCTCGACGTCGACCCGCTGCTGCCGGCGCTTGCGGGTCGAGACCGGCACCTCGGGGTCCTGGGGCGTGACCGTGCGCCCGGAGAGCCGCTTCTCCAGCTCCCCCCAGGAGATCGCGGGGTTGGACCAGCCCATCACCGCCTCCTCATCAGTCGTAGGCCGCCTCGGTCCACCAGGTGCTGCCGCCCCTGGTCGACTCGCACACCAGGAGCCACGCCATGCCGTCGATGCCGACCACTTGGAAGCGGGCGGCCCGGCGGCACCGCGGCGACGACTCCCACCACGACTCATCGATCGGCCACGGACCTGCCCAGGCGGCGACCGGCTGCCAGTGCTCGGACGGTGCGGTGCGGAACCGCTCCGGCTCGCAGGTCACCGAGCCGCGCTCGTCGACGACCACCGGCCGACCCACCGGTCCGAGCACCTCGGCCTCCCACGGGGTGGCCAGCACGCGCGCCGGGGCAGGTGGCGGGATCCGACCCGGCCAGGGG
>JBAWHI010000191.1:0-7962 GCA_049593675.1 Nocardioides sp. | reverse complement strand
GTCGACGTCTACCAGCAGCGCACCCGCGGGGTCTACCGGGTGCCCTACGACCCGGCCCTGGTCGCCGGCTCGGTGGTGCCCTACGCCCAGCTGTCCCAGAACACCCGGATGCAGTGGCTCAAGGCCTGCGCCGGGATGGCTGCCGCACTCTGACGCCGACCTGTCACCTCTGGTCCCTGGATCACCGCCGACCTGTCACCTCTGGTTGCTGGGGGACCGCTGACCTGTCAGTTCTGGTTGCTCAGACACCGCCGACCTGTCAGTTCTGGCTGCCGGAGAGCCGTCGACCCGTCAGAGATGGCGACCATTCCTGACAGGTCAGCGGTGATCGCCGAGGGGTACGTCGTCCCCCGGTGCGGCCGCGGGGCGCGATGACGGGGTAGGGTTCGCTGCGATCGACATCCTTTAACGAGCCGTCCTGTGAGGCGGAGAAGGAGGTCCGAGGCCGTTGCCTGCGCACCCTCACGACACACCCGCCCCAGGGCACCGCGTCGTCCTCGACGACCGCGACATCGCCCGGGCGCTGACCCGCATCTCCCACGAGATCCTCGAGCGCAACAAGGGCGCCGGTGATCTGGTCCTGCTCGGGATCCCGAGCCGCGGCGTACCGCTCGCGAAGCGGATCGCCGAGCGGATCGCCTCGGTCGAGGGGTACGACGTGCCGGTCGGCTCGCTCGACGTCACGATGTACCGCGACGACCTGCGGCTGAAGCCGGCGCGGGCGCTGCTGCCGACCGAGATCCCACCGGGTGGGGTCGACGGCAAGGTGGTGGTCCTCGTCGACGACGTGCTGTTCTCCGGTCGCACCATTCGGGCCGCCCTGGACGCCCTCAACGACATCGGCCGCCCCACGGCGGTCCGGCTGGCGGTCCTGGTCGACCGGGGCCACCGCGAGCTGCCGATCCGCGCCGACTTCGTCGGCAAGAACCTGCCGACCTCGCTGGTCGAGCGGGTTCGGGTGACCCTCGCCGGGGTCGACGACGCCGACGCGGTCACCATCCAGGGGGTGGGCAGCGAATGAAGCGGCACCTGCTGAGCGCGGCCGACCTGGGCCGCGACGATGCCGAGCTGGTCCTGCAGACCGCGGCCGAGCTCCGCGAGCTCGCCGACCGGCCGATCAAGAAGCTGCCGGCGCTGCGCGGGCGCACGGTGGTCAACCTCTTCTTCGAGGACTCCACCCGCACCCGGATCTCGTTCGAGGCGGCCGCCAAGCGCCTCAGCGCGGACGTGATCAATTTCGCGGCCAAGGGCTCGAGCGTCTCGAAGGGCGAGAGCCTCAAGGACACCGCGCTCACGCTCGAGGCGATGGGTGCCGACGCGGTCGTGGTGCGCCACGGCTCCAGCGGCGCCCCACACCGGCTCGCGCACTCCGGCTGGGTCCGCTCCAGCGTCGTCAACGCGGGCGACGGCACGCACGAGCACCCGACCCAGGCACTCCTCGACGCCTTCACGCTCTACCGGCACCTCGGTGGCAGTCGTCTCGGCGGGTTCAAGCCCGGCGGTCTCGACGGACGCCGGGTCACGATCGTGGGCGACGTCCTGCACAGCCGCGTCGCCCGATCCAACGCGCTGCTGCTCACCACGCTCGGCGCCGCGGTGACGTTGGTCGCGCCCCCGACGCTGCTGCCGGTCGGGGTCGAGAGCTGGCCGGTCGAGGTCTCCTACGACCTCGACGCCGCGATCGTGAAGGCCGACGCGGTGATGATGCTGCGGGTGCAGCGCGAGCGGATGAGCGGAGGGTTCTTCCCGACCGCCCGTGAGTACTCCCGCCGCTACGGTCTCGACGGTCGCCGGATGGCGACCCTGCAGGACCACACCATCGTCATGCACCCGGGTCCGATGGTCCGAGGCATGGAGATCACCGCGGACGTCGCCGACAGCGACCGGTCCGTCATCGTCGAGCAGGTCACCAACGGCGTCGCCGTCCGGATGGCCGTGCTGTACCTGCTGCTCGGGGGCTCCGAGCCGGCCGTCGGAGGAGAAGAGTGAGCGCCACCTACCTGATCCAGAACGCATCGGTCCTCGGCGGGGAGCCGACCGACCTGCTGCTCGCGGACGGTGTCATCCAGGAGCCCGGCGCCGACCGCGCCGGCGCCGAGGTCATCGACGCGGACGGACTGATCGCGCTGCCGGGTCTGGTCGACCTGCACACCCACCTGCGCGAGCCGGGCCGGGAGGACGCCGAGACCGTCGAGACCGGCACCCAGGCGGCCGCGATGGGCGGTTTCACCGCCGTGCACGCCATGGCCAACACCGAGCCGGTGGCCGACACCGCGGGCGTCGTCGAGCAGGTATGGCGCCTGGGCCGCGAGGCGGGCTACTGCGACGTCTTCCCGGTCGGCGCCGTGACCGTCGGGCTCCAGGGGGAGCGCCTCGCCGAGCTCGGAGCGATGGCCGACTCGGCCGCCCGCGTCCGGGTGTTCTCCGACGACGGCAAGTGCGTCAGCGACGCCGTGCTGATGCGACGCGCGCTGGAGTACGTCAAGGCCTTCGGCGGCGTCGTCGCCCAGCACGCCCAGGAGCCGCGGCTCACCGAGGGCGCCCAGATGAACGAGGGCGACCTGTCGGGTCGGCTCGGCCTGGCCGGGTGGCCGGCGGTGGCGGAGGAGGCGATCATCGCCCGAGACGTGCTGCTCGCCCAGCACGTCGGCTCACGCCTGCACGTGTGTCACGTCTCGACGGCCGGATCGGTCGAGCTGATCCGGTGGGCCAAGGGCAAGGCCAAGAAGGACGGGCACTGGGACGTGACCGCCGAGGCGTGCCCCCACCACCTGCTGCTGACCGACGAGCTGGCCGCGACGTACGACCCGATCTACAAGGTGAACCCGCCGCTGCGCACAGCCGCCGACGGCGAGGCGCTGCGCGCCGGTCTCGCCGACGGGACCATCGACATCGTCGCCACCGACCACGCGCCCCACCCGCACGAGGACAAGGACTGTGAGTGGGCGGCCGCCGCGTTCGGCATGCTCGGTCTCGAGACTGCGTTGTCGATCGTGCAGCAGACCATGATCGACACCGGCCTGCTGGACTGGGCCGGGGTCGCCGAGCGGATGTCGTACGCCCCGGCCCGGATCGGCCGGGTGTCCGACCAGCACGGTCGTCCGATCGCCCCCGGGGAGCCCGCCAACGTGGTGCTCTACGACCCCGCGGCGCGCAGGACCGTGGACCCGACCACGTCGGCGAGCTTGAGTCGCAACACGCCGTACCGGGGGATGGACCTGCCGGGCCGGGTGCTGGCGACCTTCCTGCGGGGCCGACCCACGGTCCTGGACGGCGTCCTGCGCTAGCCGTCAGCGCCGGGCCTCGTACACCAGGTTGAACGGCGTCTGCGCGACCCGGCGGAAGCGGGTGAAGCCGGCGTTGGTCACGACCTGTCCGATCGCCTTCTCGCCGGCCTGGGCACCGAGCGCGTACCCGCCCGGCTGGGACATGGCGTTGGGCACGCACAGGAACGTGGAGAAGTTGTAGTAGACCCGGCCCACCGGGTTCAGGTTCTCCTCCACCGTGTCGCCCGCGAAGGGCTCGACGATCAACCAGCTGCCGTCGGCTCCCAGGGCGTTGTGGATGTGCCGGGCCGCACCCAGGGGGTCGCCCATGTCGTGCAGGCAGTCGAAGGTCGCGACCAGGTCGTAGCCGGTGCCCGAGAAGTCCTGGGCACCCGCGGCCTCGAAGTCGACCCGGTCGCCGACGCCGGCCTCGGCGGCGCGCTTGCTCGCCTCGGTGATCGACCCCTGGTGGTAGTCCGAGCCCGTGAACCGGGAGGCCGGGAACGCCTCTGCGAGGAGCACCGTGCTGGCGCCGTGCCCGCAGCCGACGTCGGCCACGGTCGCCCCGCTCGCCAGCTTGTCCCGGACACCGTCGAGCGCGGGGATCCAGTCGTCGACGAGGCTCGCCAGGTAGCCGGGCCGGAAGAATCGCTCACAGCCGGAGAAGACACGGTCGTCGTGCTCGTGCCAGCCGATGCCGGCGCCGGTCCGGTAGGCCTGCTCCATGCGGGGTACGGCGGCCAGGCTCCCGAGGGCCAGCTCGAACGCGCCGGGAAGGAACAGGGGGCCGTCGGGGTCGGTGAGGGCGAACGCCTTCTCCTCGGTGAGCGAGTAGGCGCCGGCCGCTGCGTCGTACTCCACGTAGCCGCCCGCGGCCTGGCCGCGCAGCCACTCCTCGACGTAACGGGCGTCGAGCCCGGTGCGGTCGGCGAGGTCGCGGGGCTCGACCGGCCCCTCGGCGAGGGCCCGGTAGAGCCCGAGGCGGTCGCCGAGCACGACGTTGCCGGCTGCGACGGTCGCCCCGAGGTCGGTGACGAACTGGCCGACGAACCCCATCAGCTTGTCGTTGTCGATGGTCATGGTCTGAACCTTCCGTGCGGAGGATGCTGGTCTCGACACCGTGCGTCGTCGCGGTTGCACCGGGATTGCAACCCGGTTGCAACCGGGGCGGCCGAGAGTGGTGATCGGACCGGTCAGCAGGAGGAGGTCGCGATGCGAGCAGCAGGCGCTCGACGCTCGACTCACGCGCTCCGCCGCGGCGAGGCCGAGAGCTGGATCGGGTCCCCCCGGGCGGGCGCCGTGGTCGGGAGCCGGGAGCGGCTCGTGCCGGTGCACGGGAGGGGACCACGGTGAAGGCGCGACTGCCGGACCGGACGGGTGTCGTCGAGCGAGACGGCGTCCGCGTCGCCTGGCAGGTGTACGGCGAGCTCGCCCGGCCCGAGGGTCCGGCCGTGCTGCTGCTGCCGACCTGGTGCATCCTTCCGGCGGAGGTCTGGAAGATGCAGGTGCCCTTCCTGGCCCGCCGGACCCGGGTCATCACGTTCGACCCGCGCGGCCACGGCGACTCCGACCGGCCGCAGGAGGAGACGGCGTACGCCCCTGCGGAACAGACCCGGGACGCTCTCGACGTCCTCGATGCGACCGGCAGCGCACGAGCCGTCGTGGTCGGGCTGTCACGCGGGAACCTCGAGGCGCTCGACCTGGCCGTGGGGCATCCCGATCGGGTGGCGGCGTGGATCGCGATCGCTCCGGCGATGCCGGGGCTGGGAGGCTATGGCGTCCGTGCCGCCGCGCTCGCCAGATGGGAGGAGGACACCGGCGACGACGAGGGCTGGGCCCGCTACAACCGGCACTCGTGGCTTCGCGACTATCCCGGGTTCGTCGACTTCTTCTTCGGGCAGGTGGTCCCCGAGGCCCACTCCACCAAGCTCCTCGAGGACCTGGTCGGGTGGGGTCTGGAGACCGACGGCGCCACCCTCGCGCGCGCCGAGGCCGGACTGCGGGATCCGCGCGGGTCGGTCACCGACCGGTGCTCCGAGGTGACCTGCCCGGTCGTCGTGGTGCACGGCACCGATGACCGGGTCACGCCGTACGCCCACGGCGCGCGGCTCGCGGAGCTGACCGGAGGGACTCTGGTCACGTTCGAGGGCAGCGGACACGTCCCGCAGTGCCGGGAGCCGGTGGCGTTCAACCGGGTCGCGGCCGAGGTCGTGGACGCTGCCTCCGGCCCAGGGACGCCTCAGCCGCCTCGGCGCCGCCAGCGCGCGTCCCGAGGGCACCGCCGCGTCCTCTACCTGTCCTCGCCGATCGGGCTCGGTCACGTCCGCCGTGATCTCGCGATCGTCCACGAGCTGCGCGCCCGGTGCCCCGACGTCGAGGTGGAGTGGCTCTCGCAGTCACCGGTGACGGACTTCCTCGAGGAGGCGGGCGAACGGGTCCATCCGGCCTCGGCGTGCCTGGCGAGCGAGAGCGGGCACATCGAGTCCGAGGCCGGCGAGCACGACCTGCACGCCTTCCAGGCGATCCGGCGCATGGACGAGATCCTGGTCGCCAACTTCATGGTCTTCGACGACCTGGTCCGCGAGCGCGACTTCGACCTCTGGATCGGCGACGAGGCGTGGGAGCTGGACCACTTCCTGCATGAGAACCCGACGTTGAAGCGGACGCCCTTCGCCTGGCTCACCGACTTCGTGGGGTGGGTGCCGATGGCCGACGGGGGAGACCGCGAGGCCGACCTCACCTCCGACTACAACGCCGAGATGGTCGAGCACGTCGCCCGCCACCCGGGGCTCCGGGACCGGGCCGTGTTCGTCGGGGAGCCCGGAGACCTCGTGGACGCCTCGTTGGGCGACGGCCTGCCGACGATCCGCGACTGGACCCTCGAGCACTTCGAGTTCAGTGGCTACGTGATGGGTGACCGTCCCGACCCGGCGGACCGGGCCCGGCTGCGGGCTCGGCTCGGGTACGACGAGAGCGAGGTCGCCTGCCTGGTCAGCGTGGGCGGCTCCGGCATCGGCGCCCCCTTGCTGCGCCGCGTCATCGACGCCTACGACGTCGCCAGGCAACGGGTCCCCGACCTCACCATGCACGTGGTCACCGGCCCTCGGCTCGACCCCTCGGCGTTCTCGGCTCCGGCCGGCGTGCGGGTCCACGGCTTCCTGCCGGATCTCGACCAGCACCACGCGGTCTGCGACGTCGCCGTCGTCCAGGGTGGGCTGTCGACGACCATGGAGCTCACCGCCAACCGGCGCCCGTTCCTGTACTTCCCCCTGCGCCACCACTTCGAGCAGCAGGTGCACGTGCGCCATCGGCTCGAGCGGCACCGCGCCGGTCGGGCGATGGACTACGCCACCGCCGACCCGGAGACCATCGCCGACGCGCTCGTCGAGCAGCTCCGGGCGGCCACCGACTACGTGCCGGTGCCCACGAACGGCGCTGCCCGCGCCGCTCAGCTGCTCGCCGAGCTCCTCTGACGGGCCCGCCGATGGATCTCGGCCCATCGGTCCGGCCCGGTGGCGGCGACCAGAGGTGCGAGCACCGCTTCCGCACGCTCGGGCTCGCCGAGCCCGTGCCAGGCGGCCGCGACGGCGTCGTAGACGTCCGAGCCGCTGATCCAGGCCGTCCCCGCCGGGGTGGCTGCTCCGGCCAGCAGGGCGTCGGCCTCAGCAACCCGCTGCCCGGTCGCTGCGACGAGCGGCGCCAGGCACCGCAGCCGATACGCCTCGCCCGCCTGACCGCGCAGGACCGAGAGACCTCCGCCGGCCACCTCCGCGGCCTCGTCGCGGGCCCCGGCCTCGAGCAGGGTCGTCGCGTAGCCACCGGCCGCTGCGGCGTACCACCACGGATGGTCGGCGGCGGAGCTCTCCCGCAGGGCGACCCGGCCGTCGGCGAGGGCACCGTCGAGGTCCCCGGCCATCCGGTTCAACCAGGCCCGCTGGGCGCGGAAGAAGCCGGCGTACGCCGCGTAGCCGCTCTCGCTGTTGAGCGTGAGTGCCTCGTCGACGCGCGACAGTGCGCGGGCCCAGTCTCCGCGTGCGGCCGCGATCAGGGACGACTCGAGGACAGTCCACTGGAGCAGCCAGATCAGACGCAGGTCCACGAGGATCGGGTGGAGCTCCGCGATCACGACCTCGAGGCGCTCGACGTCGCCGATGAAGGCGTAGACGCTCTTGAGGCCGTCGAGGGAGCGCGCCAGTGCCTCCGGCGAGCCGACCGAGCGCGCCTCGGCGACGCCGCGCAGCGCGAGCTCCTCGGCGTCGGCGAACTGCAGCCGGCTCGAGCCGAGGACGACCAACCGGGTCCGGAAGCGGCTCGCGGCCACCCGGTCGCCCAGGCGGGCGGCGAGGGCCAGGCCCGCGGCGTTGTCGGAGGTCGCCTCCTCGACCGGCCGGCCCAGAGCGACGGCCGCGTCACCACCGCGCATCTGCAGGGCGCGCATCTCCAGGCGCAGCTCGCCGACGTCGCGGGCGTCGACCAGCGCCGCGTCCGCATCGGCGAACGCCGCGTCGAAGCCGGCCAGGGCCTCGTGGGCTCGCGATCGCTCCAACCTGATCGCCGCCCGCAGAGCCGGCTCGTCGGCCGCGTCGAGTGCCCGGTCCAGGAGCGTGACCGCGTCCTCGAAGGCGGCGCGATGTCGAGCGGTCCGCCCGGCGGTCAGCCAGCCCCGAGCCGCGCGCCGCCGGTCGCCGGCGGCGAG
>JBAWHI010000190.1:0-8004 GCA_049593675.1 Nocardioides sp. | reverse complement strand
GCGATCGCCTCCTGCAGCGGCCGGGTGAGGTCGAGGCTCTCGCTCATCGGTCCACCTTCGAGATGATCTGCTCGGCGTACCGCTCGAGGTGCTCGATCTTCTTCTCCAGCGGCTCGGTGTCCGGGCCCTGGATGTAGGGCACCCGGAAGCCGACGATGCAGTCGGTGACGCCCTTGTCCTCCAGGCGCTTGATGCCGTCGAGGGTGTAGGCGTCGTAGGAGATGACGTGCACCTCGAAGTCGTCGCGGGTGTCGCCCTCCTCCGTGCGGATCTCGGCGAGCCGGGTGAGCAGCCGGTCGAGCTCCTCGCCGTCCCCGCCGGCGTGCATCCACCCGTTGCCCTTGCGTACGGCGCGCCGCAGTGCCGCGTCCGCGTGGCCGCCGACCAGCAGCGGGATCTCGGTGCCGGCGCCCGGGCACTGCTTGAGGGCGTCGATGTCGTAGAACTCGCCGTGGTACTCGAAGAACTCGCCGTTGGTGAGGCCACGCAGGATGTCCATGCACTCGTCCATCCGCTTGCCGCGCCGGGCCCAGTCCACGCCCATGGCGTCGAAGTCCTCGGGCCACGGCGAGAGCCCCACGCCGAGGCCGAGGCGGTTGCCCGAGAGGTACGCCAGCGACGAGGCCTGCTTGGCGACCAGCACCGGCGGCCGGATCGGGAGCTTCAGCACGAAGGGGGTCAGCCGCAGCGTGGTCGTGTGCGCGAACAGGTGCGCGCACAGGACCATCGTCTCGATGAACTCCTTGCCGTCGAGGAACTCGCGGTCCCCGGTGTCGGTGTAGGGGTACGTCGAGTCCGACTCCCGCGGATAGATGACGCTGTCGGCGACGGTCATGCTCGTGTAGCCCGCTGCCTCGGCCGCCTGCGCCAGGGGTGCGTAGTACGTCGCCTGGGTCATCGCCTCGGCGTAGCTGAATCGCATCTGTGCCTCTCGGTCATCGGGCCTGACCCGATAGTAGAACGTGTTCCAGTTCTGTGCCAGAGTTGCCCCGTGGACCTGGAACAGATCAGCGACCGGCTCGAGATCTCCGACGTGCTCACCCGCTACACCCGAGCGATCGACACCGGTGACTGGGACCGGCTCGACACGGTCTTCACGCCGGACGCCGAGATCGACTACACCGAGTCGGGCGGGATCGCCGCCGACCTCGCGACGGTGAAGCCGTGGCTGGCCGAGATGCTGCCGGCGTTCTTCCCGAAGCGGATGCACACCCTGGGACAGCTCGACATCGAGGTGGCCGGGGACACCGCGACCTGCGCGGCGTACTTCCACAACCCGATGCCGATGGACGACGGGAGCGGCGGTGAGAGGATCGTCGAGTTCGGCGGCATCTACCACCACACGCTGGTGCGGACCGCGGACGGCTGGCGCAGCCGCAAGCTGCACGAGGAGATCGTATGGAAGCGTGGGATGTGAGCCTTGAGGTTCGGACTGCCTGAGGACAAGCCGCAGGGGCTCGACTCCCCGGCGACCGTCACCCTCATCAAGTACATGGCGCGCGCCCAGGTCCGCGCCTTCCGCCTCACCAACGGCCGGATCGGCTCGAAGTGGCGGATCGGCGCCGGCTTCCGCAAGCCGGTCCCGACGCTGCTGCTCGACCACGTCGGGCGCAAGTCGGGCGTCACCTACACGACCCCGCTGCTCTACCTGGAGGACGGTCCGGACCTCGTCGTCGTCGCCTCCCAAGGCGGCCTGCCGAAGAACCCGCAGTGGCTCGCCAACCTGGTGGCGCAGCCCGACACCGTCGTACGCGTCCGCAAGGAGGGGGTACGCCGGGTGCGGGCCCGCGTCGCCGACCCGGCCGAGCGGGCCGAGCTCTGGCCGCGCCTGGTCGAGCTCTACGCCGACTTCGCCAAGTACGAGCGGTGGACCGACCGGGAGATCCCGGTCGTCATCCTCGCGCCGGCGAGCTGAGCGGCTGACCGGCCGGAGTCCGGTCCGCGGCTGTGTTTGGCCGTTCCTTGCCGGGACACCGACAATGGGGACATGTCCGAGCAGCGTCCCGACCGCCCCGAGGGTGAGCACCCGATCCTGATCGGGCTGGTCGCCCTCGCCGGAGTCGCGGTCGTGGTCGGTCTGGTCCTCGGCCTGGTCGTGCTGGCCGGGAGCAGCGTGGTGGGCCTGGGCGGCGACGAGGGTGAGGAGACGACCACCTCGGACCGCTCGATGTACCTGCCGAAGCCGCAGAAGACTCCGGCCGGGACCGCTCCTGCCGTCACGCTGGCGCCCGAGGCGAGCAAGTCGCCGAAGTCGGGCGGCAAGTCGAAGCCGAAGCCGAGCGCCACCAAGTCGGCGCGCAAGGAGATCTCGCTGTCGGCCTCGACGACCTCAGCCGGCCCGATGGAGCCGTTCGACCTGACCGGCGTCTACCCGGGCGGCGAAGGGGCGATCCTGCAGGTCCAGCGCTTCGAGAGTGGGTCGTGGAAGAACTTCAACGCGACCGGGTCGGTCAGCGGGGAGACCTTCCAGATCCCGGTGCAGACGAGCCTGCCCGACGTGAACCGCTTCCGCGTCCTCGACAACGACTCCGGTCTGAAGTCCAACGAGGTCCGCATCACCATCGGGTGAGCGCCGGCGCAGCCGGTCGGTGATGGCGGGCTGGCCCATGACGATCCCGCCGAGCACCAGCAGCATGCCGATGCCCTGGGTGAGGCCGAACGCCTCGCCCGCGAGAGCGACCCCGATGAGGGTGCCGGAGACCGGGTTGAGCAGGCCGACGAGCGAGACCGCGGCGGCCGGCAGCCGGCGCAGGCCGCGGAACCACACGACGTAGGCGAGCAGGGTGCCGAACACGCCGAGGTAGACGAAGCCGCCGATGGCCCGCACGTCGAGCGGCGGCGGCGCGCCCTCGACGATCAGGGCGATCGGGAGCAGGACCAGGCCGCCGGCGACCAGCTGCCAGGCGGTGAAGGTGAGCAGGTCGACCGGCGGCGTCCAGCGCTTGACCAGCACGAACCCGAGCGAGGACATCGCGACCGCGCCGAACGACGCGGCGACGCCGATCGGGTCGACCGTGGCACCGGCCTGCAGCACCAGCAGCGCGACCCCGACGACCCCGATGCCGGCACCGATCAGCGACAGGGCGCGCGGGCGCTCGCGGATCAGCGCCCAGGCGATCAGCATCATCAAGATGGGCGCGGTGGCGGTCAGGGTGGCGGCGAGGCCGCCGGGTAGCCGGTAGGCCGCCACGAAGATGAGCGCGAAGAACGCGCCGATGTTCAAGGTGCCGAGCACCAGGGTGCGCCACCACCACACGCCGGTCGGCAGCTGCGGGCGGAAGGCCAGCAGCAGCAGGCCGAACGGGAGCGCGCGCACCATCGCGCCGAACAGCGGTCGGTCGGGCGGCAGGAAGGTCTCGGTCACGTAGTAGCCCGAGCCCCAGGCGATCGGCGCCAGGGCCGCGAGACCGAGCGTGCTGGCCCAGCGCACCGACGGGTTAGTTTCCATGGAAGGCATAATAGTTTCCGAGTGAGATATATTCCCACCGTGGACAGCCCGGAGGAGCGCGATCTCGATCACGTCGGCCGGATCATGGCGCAGTGGCGCCACGAGCGACCCGACCTCGACGTCACGCCGCAGGGGATCATCGGCAGGCTGCACCGGCTCGCGGACGCGCTGACCGAGGAGCTGGTCGCGGTCTACGGCCAGTTCGGCCTCGGCGAGGGGGAGTTCGACGTCCTGGCCACGCTGCGGCGAGCCGGCGCGCCGTACGAGCTCGCGCCCGGCGCCCTCGCCGCCCAGACCATGGTCTCCTCGGGCGCGGTCACCAAGCGGGTGGGCCGCTGTGTCGAGCAGGGCTGGGTGACCCAGCGGGTCGGCGACGGCGACGGCCGCGGCCGGGTGGTCGCGCTGACCCCGCGCGGCCTGGCCCTCATCGACGAGGCCTTCGAGGCCCACATGGCCAACGAGCACCGCCTGGTCGGCCTGCTCGACGAGCTCGAGCGGGCCCGGCTCGCGCACCTCCTCGAGAGGTGGGGTCGCGCCCTCGACGCCTCCCGCTGACCTGTCAGGAATGGCACCCCCAGGGACGCTGACCTGTCAGGAATGGCACCCCCAGGGGCGCTGACCTGTCAGGAATGGCTGCCCCAGGGAGGTCGACCTGTCAGAAGTGGCTGCTTCAGGGAGGTCGACCTGTCAGGAATCGCAGCCGGAGTGACGGCTCGCACCACGTGGGCGACCAGAAGTGACAGGTCAGCGGCGATCGGGCGACCAGAAGTGACAGGTCAGCGTGGGGGATCAGCCAGGGATCCAGTCGAAGGTGTCGGGGTGGGGGCCCGTGCGGCCGTCCTCGCCGCGGTCGAGGGCCGAGAGGGCGGCGACCTCGTCGGGGGACAACGAGAAGTCGAAGATGTCGAAGTTCTCGCGCATCCGCTGCTCGTTGGTCGACTTGGGGAAGACGATGTCGCCGCGCTCGATGTGCCACCGCAGGGTCACCTGGGCGGGGGACTTGCCGTGGGCGGCCGCGATCTTGCCGATCACCTCGTCGTCGAGGACCTTGCCCTGGGCGATCGGCGACCAGGCCTCGACCGCGACCTGGTGGCCGTGGGAGGCGGCGCGGGCGGCCTCGTTGCCGAAGTAGGGGTGCACCTCGATCTGGTTCACGGCCGGCTTCACGCCGGTCTCCTCGATGATCCGGTCCAGGTGCGCGGGCTGGAAGTTCGAGACGCCGACCGACGTGGCACGGCCGTCGTCGACGAACTCGGCGAGCGTGCGCCAGGTCGAGACGAAGTCGCCGTCGTACTGCGTCGGCAGCGGCCAGTGGACGAGGAACAGGTCGATCCGGTCCACGCCCAGCAGGGTCAGCGTCTCGTCGAAGGCCCGCCGCGCGTCGTCGGGGCGGTGGTAGCCGTTGTTGAGCTTGCTGGTGACGTAGAGCTCGTCGCGTCGCAGCCCCGACGCCTTGATCGCCGCGCCGACGCCGGCCTCGTTCTGATACATCTGCGCGGTGTCGATGTGCCGGTAGCCGACCTCGATCGCCTGCAGGGTCACGTCGGCGGTGTCGGCCGGCGGCACCTGGAAGACGCCGAAGCCGAGCTGGGGGATGGTGGTGGAGTTGTTCAGCGTGATGTTCGGGACGGGGCTCGAAGCAGTCATACCTGTTCCATCTCCCGCAGGTGGGTGATTCATTCCCGTACGTGAGGATGGCCGCATGGAGACGGAGCTGGACTTCACCGAGTACGACACCCGGCTGGCGGCGTACGTCGTCGTCCGCGACGAGCGCGACCGGGTCCTCCTGGCGCTGTGGAACGAGGCCGACGAGCCGCTGTGGACGCTGCCCGGCGGAGGGGTCGACCTGCACGAGTCGCCCGAGGAGGGGGCGGTGCGTGAGGCGCGCGAGGAGACCGGGTACGACGTGCGGCTGGGTCGGCTGCTCGGCGTGCGCACGGCCAGGGTGCGGCCCGAGCGGCGCTTCGACGGGTCGGGCCGGTGGATGCGCCAGGTGCACGTCGTCTATGAGGCGACGGTCGTGGGCGGCGAGCTGACCGCCGAGCGCGACGGCACCACCGACGAGGCACGGTGGGTGCCGATCGCCGAGGCGTCGGCGCTGCCTCGTGTCGGTCTGGTGGACACGGCCATGGAGATGCTCGGGGTGCGCGCGTGATCGTCACCTTCGACCTGTTCAGCGCTGCCACCGATACCCGCGCCGGGGCCGGTGCGGCGTTCGCCGAGATCGCCACCGAGCGCGGCTGGTCGATCTCCGGACGAGATCTCTACGACGTGTGGGACCGGCACAACAAGTCGCTCCAGCGCCAGGCCCGGCCGCCGCAGACCTTCACCGGCACCTCGCGCGAGGCGCTGCGGCTTGCCTACGCGGAGCTGGGCCTCGCCCCTGAACTCGCGGTCGACGACCTGACCCGCCTGCACGCCACTGTCGGCGACTGGCCGCTGTGGGACGACCTCGCTGACGGCCTTCGCAGCGTCGCTGCCCTTGCCCGGGTCGGTCTCCTCTCGAACGTCGACGACCACCTCGCCCGACGTACCCGTGCGGCGAAGCTGGTCGACCCCGAGCTGCTCCTGACCTCGGAGCGCCTCGGCGCCTTCAAGCCCGACCCGGCGATCTACCGCGCCGCGGTAGCGGCGGTGGCGCCCGAGCGGCTGGTTCACGTGGCTGCCTCGGCTCGCGACGTGCGAGGGGCGCTCGAGGCCGGAATCACCGCGGTGCGGCTGGCCCGCCCGGGCCACGTGGTGGACCCGGACGGGCCTGCGCCGGCGGTGGAGGTGGACGACGCCCGCGACCTCGCCGAGGCCGTCCGGCAGCTGGCATGAGTCCCGCAGCCGGCACCACGCGCTACGCCGTCGGAACGACCAGGACCGCCCATGCGACCAGGGGTGCCACCACCACGATCGACATGCCCCACTGCATGAGCCGTTTGAAGACCATCTCGCGCTGGTCGACATCGGCGTTCGCGACCACGAGTGCTCCGTTGGTCGAGAAGGGGCTGCAGTCGACGACCGAGCTCGAGATCGCCAGTGCGGCGATGAGGGCGACCGCGTTCACCTGCTCCGTGAGGAGGAACGGGACCGCGAGCGGGATGAGCGCGCCGATGATGCCCGTCGTCGAGGCGAATGCGGAGACGACCGCGCCGATCAGGCAGATCAGCAGCGCGGCGAGAAGGGGTGCGCCGACGCCGGCGACGCCGTCCCCCAGCCAGTCGACCACACCCTCGTTCTGGAGCAGCGTCACGTAGGTGACGATGCCGCCGATGAGCAGTACCGTCCCCCAGCTGATCTTCTCGACCGCGCCCTTGGCCGAGGCGGGGAACGCGAGCGTGAGCGCGACGGCGATCGTCAGGGCGGTGAAGCCGACATCGAGGTCGAATCCGAGTGCGCCGACCATGAGCGCGGCCAGACCGACGAGCGTCAAGGTGCGCTGAGGGTTGAGTCGGGTGATGTCGTCCTCGCCCGCGGGGGCGGTGCTACGTCGGGCCTCGACCGCGGAGTGCGGGGTCGAGGTGCCACTCGAGCCGTGCGTGGCAGCGTAGGTCGCCTTCTCGGCCTCGCTCCCCATGGCGCCGACGGTCACGGCGTCGCGACCGCGGGAGATGAGCTGGCGGCCACCGAAGGCGACGTAGGTGATCGCGGCGATGAGGGTCGCTGCGGTGAAGGTGGTCAGGAACAGCACCGCCTGGTTGCCGGGTAGGTCGTTGGTCTCGACGACCCCGTTGGTGATCGACCCGAAGATGCCGATGGGCGAGAAGCTGCCGGCCGTCGCGCCCTGGACGACCATCATGCCCATCATCACCGGGTGGATCTGGTAGCGCAGGGCGAAGCCCATGGCGACCGGCGCGACGATCGCGACCGCGGCCGGGCTGACCGCGCCGATGGCGGTCACCGCGGCGCACACGAGGAACATGGCCCAGGGCACGAGGGCGACGCGGCCCCCGACCGCGCGAACGGCGCCGTGCACGATCCAGTCGACCGTGCCGTTGTTCTTGGCGAGGGCGAAGAGATAGGTGACGCCGACGAGGATCACGAACAGGTCACTGGGGAAGCCGGCCAGGACGTCGTCGGTGGTGGCGTCGTAGACCGCGAGGCCGACGATGAACGAGGCGACGAGCGCCAGCGCACCCATGTTGACGCCGCGGACGGTGGCGATGAGGAAGACGATCGCGAGGACCGCGAGCGAGATGAGCTCGTGGGACATGACTCTCCTGGGATCGGGAACGACTCCGGTGTGACGGGAGTCTCAACCCGCCCGAGTGTGCCAGTGGCTAGGCCACCTGTCCACTGGAGCACTGGAGCACTACCATGGGCGCATGGTCGAGAACCACGGGCGCCCGCAGCTGCCGCCGCTGCGTCGGGAGAGGCTCTACGAGAGTCTGGCGAGCCACATCTCCGACTTCATCGAGGCTCAGGGTCTCGTCGGCGGGGACCGGTTGCCCCCGGAGCGCCAGCTGGCGGCAGAACTGGGTGTCAGCCGGGCGACCCTGTCGCGAGCGCTCGCCTCGCTCGAGACCCGCGGGCGCATCGAGGTCCGGCACGGCGTCGGCGCGCTCGTGCGC
>JBAWHI010000189.1:0-2551 GCA_049593675.1 Nocardioides sp. | reverse complement strand
AGGTCTTCGAGGGCCACAACTTCGTGGTCTGCAACTTCCTGCCGCGCAAGGTCGACTACCACCCGCTGGCGATCCCGGTGCCGTACTACCACTCCAACGTCGACAGCGACGAGGTGATGTTCTACGTGGCCGGGGACTACGAGGCGCGCAAGGGATCCGGCATCGGGCTCGGCTCGATCTCGCTGCACCCGGGCGGCTACGCCCACGGCCCGCAGCCCTCGGCGATCGAGGCGTCGCTGGGCGCGGACTACTTCGACGAGTCGGCCGTCATGGTCGACACCTTCGCCCCGCTCGACCTCGGCGAGGGCGGGCTCGCGGTCGAGGACCCGGCCTACGCCTGGACCTGGGCAGCCCCGGGGCCGGACGACCCCGCCGTCTTCTCCAACAGCTGACTGTCGGCGGCCTCCGGCAGGATGTCGCCATGGAGCGATGGGCCGGTGAGTTCGACGCGGAGCTGTGGGTCTGGGAGTCCTCGCCCGGTGGCACGACCTGGGTGTTCGTCACAGTGCCGGAGGACGAGACCGAGGAGATCCGGCTGCGCTCCGGGCCGCCACGCGGGTTCGGGTCGGTGCGGGTGGAGGTCACCCTCGGGGCCAGCACGTGGCGCACCTCGGTGTTCCCCGACCAGACGCGGGGCTTCGTGCTGCCGGTGAAGAAGTCCGTACGCCGCGCCGAGTCCCTCGAGGCGGGGGACTCGGCGCGGGTGCGGCTGACGCTGATCGACCAACCGGGCGGTTAGGCCGCGACGGGCTCGTTGTTGAGCGTCTTGTAGGTGTAGGCGGTGCCGATCAGCACGACCGGGATCGCCACGATCAGGCCGATGCCGCAGAGCAGGGCGCCGACGAACCAGGTCGCGAGGCTCAGCAGGAACCACAAGATCACCTGGCCGGCGTGCCGCTTGGTGAACTCGAAGCTCGCCTTGATCGCATCGATCGCCCCCATCTCCTGACGGTCCATCAGGAAGTAGAGCGTGAACGAGGTGAAGTACATGACCGCGAGGCCGGGGATCACGCACAGGATCAGGCCGACGAACGTCGCGATGCCGATGAGCACCGAGGCGATGACGACCTCGCCGAGCTTGTTCGGCGTCAGGAGGGTCGCGGCCTCCGGGCGCTTGCCCTCGGTGATGTCGAGCGCGAACCGGACGATTCCTGCTCCGATGATCATCGACACGACCCACGCCACCAGGCTGAAGGCCCACTGCACGAAGATCATGTCGCTCACGACGTAGCTGAGCACCTGGATGATGATCTGGACGGCGACGAGGACCAGGACCGCGATCAGGATCTGACCGAGGTGCGCGGTGAACTTGTTCCACCCGTAGCTCCACGCGGTGCCCACGCTGTAGCCGCCGCTGCCTCCGGGCGGAGCGGGGGGCGGTGGCGGTGCCTGTCCGTAGCCGCCGCCGGCGGGCGGCCCCGGGGGGTCGGTCGGCGGGGGCGGGGGAGGCGGCTCGTTCATGGACATCGGTCAGCTCCTTGCGGGGTCCGAGGGAGGGCCAGTGGCAACATGCTCGCAGATCGACAGGCCTCGTCGGGTGGTTCTGGGCGAGTAGCCTGCGAGAGGTGACCCGCAAACCGCCCCGGCACGACATCGACGAGCTCGACCTGGACGTCGACGATCCGAAGCAGCACGCCGCCGGGCCCACGGCGGTGGCCATCTCGATGAAGCGGGCGATCGAGCAGATGGGCGTGCGTCGTACGGCGCAGACGCTGCTGCGGCTCAACCAGGCCGACGGCTTCGACTGCCAGGGCTGCGCCTGGCCCGACCCCGACCCGGAGCATCGGCACACGGCCGAGTTCTGCGAGAACGGCGCGAAGGCGGTCACCGAGGAGGCCACCCTGCGCCGGGTCGATCGGTCCTTCTTCGCCGATCACCCGATCGCGGACCTGCGCGAGCGCACCGACTACTGGCTCGGCCAGCAGGGTCGGATCACCGAGCCGATGGTGCTGCGTCCCGGAGGCAGCCACTACGAGCCGGTCACCTGGGACGAGGCGTACGCGACGATCGCGCGCCACCTGCGTGGCCTGGACTCGCCCGACCAGGCGATCTTCTACACCTCCGGCAAGACGTCCAACGAGGCGGCGTTCGCCTACCAGCTCTTCGCCCGCGCCTTCGGCACCAACAACCTCCCCGACTGCTCGAACATGTGCCATGAGTCGACGTCGGTCGCGCTCGCGGAGTCGATCGGGATCGGCAAGGCCTCGGTGACCTTCCAGGACGTCCTCGACGCCCGGCTCATCGTCATCGCCGGGCAGAACCCCGGGACCAACCACCCACGGATGCTGACCGCTCTCGAGGAGGCCAAGCGCAACGGCGCGCGGATCATCGCGATCAACCCGCTGCGCGAGGCCGGGCTGGTGCGGTTCAAGAACCCGCAGAAGGTGCGCGGCCTCGCCGGCCGCGGCACCGAGCTCGCCGACCTGCACCTCCCGGTCAGGATCAACGGCGACCTCGCGCTGTTCCAGGCGATCGGCGCACTGCTGCTCGAGTGGGGGTCCGTCGACCGCGATTTCGTGGAGCGGCACACGTGGGGCTTCGACGCGTGGGC
>JBAWHI010000188.1:0-6198 GCA_049593675.1 Nocardioides sp. | reverse complement strand
CCCGTCGTCCCGTTGACGACCAGGTTGGGGATCGCCGCGGGCAGCACGCCCGGCTCGGTCTCCTTGCTGTCGTAGTTGGGCTTGAAGTCGACGGTGTCCTCGTCGATCGAGGCCGTCATCGCCACCGCCGGTGGCGCCATCCGGCACTCGGTGTAGCGCATCGCGGCAGGTGAGTCGTCGGGGCTGCCGAAGTTGCCGTGCCCGTCGACCATCGGCAGCCGCATCGACCACGGCTGGGCCATCCGGACCAGCGCGTCGTAGATGGCGCTGTCTCCGTGCGGGTGCAGCCGGCCCATCACCTCGCCGACGACCCGGGCGCTCTTCACGTGGCTGCGGTCGGGACGCAGGCCCATGTCGTTCATGGTGTAGAGGATCCGGCGCTGGACGGGCTTGAGGCCGTCGCGGGCGTCGGGCAGCGCACGGGAGTAGATGACCGAGTAGGCGTACTCGAGGAACGACGACTCCATCTCCTGCTTGATGTCGGTGTCGAGGATGTGCTCCTCGAAGTCGTCGTCGGGGGGACCCTGCTTCGTCGTACGCCGCGCCATGTGCCGATCCTCTCAACCGGCGCCCACGGAAACAGCGCGGGCACGCCGTCTTGGTGCGTCCGCGCTAGATTTCCGAGGTGAGCGACACCCCTCCCGGCCCCGTCGACGAACCGGCCGACAGCGCGACTCCGCCCCGACACTGGGAGGCCGACGTGCTGCTCCGCGACGGTCGGACCGCTCACATCCGCCCGATCCGACCCGACGACAAGGACGTGTTCGTCGAGTTCTACGCCCGGGTCTCGGACCAGTCGAAGTACTTCCGGTTCTTCTCGCCGATGCCGCAGCTCTCCGACCGAGACGTCGCCCGCTTCACGAACGTCGACCACGTCCAGCGGGTCGCCTTCGTGATGACCCTCCAGAGCCGGATCATCGCGGTCGGGCGCTACGACGTCGTGCGCCCGGGCGAGGCCGAGGTGGCCTTCCTCGTCGAGGACCAGCACCAGGGGCGCGGGATCGCCCAGCTCCTGCTCGAACACCTCGCCCAGGCCGGCCGCGAGCGTGGGGTCGAGCGGTTCGTCGCCGAGATCCTCCCGGACAACACCCGGATGATCCAGACCTTCCGGGACGCCGGCTACCGCGTCGTGAGCGAGTACGACGAGGGCATCCTCCAGCTGGAGTTCTCGATCGACCCGACCGACACCGCCATCGGCGTGATGATGAGCCGCGAGCACCGCGCCGAGGCCGCCTCGATCGAGAAGTTCTTCAAGCCCCGCTCGGTCGCCGTCATCGGGGCCAGCAGGCGCCAGGAGACGATCGGTCAGGCGCTCGTGCGCAACCTGGTGACCGGTGACTACGCCGGCCGGGTCTACGCCGTGAACCCGAGCGCGAACGCCGTGAGCGGGCTGCCGACGTACAAGACGGTCGGCGACATCCCCGACGACGTCGACGTGGCGATCGTCGCGGTGCCGGCGGAGTCGGTGCAGGAGGTCGTGCTCGACTGCGCCGCCAAGGGCGTCCACGGGCTGGTGGTGATCTCGTCCGGCTTCGCCGAGACCGGCGAGGAGGGGCGCGTGCGGCAGCGGAAGCTGGTCGGGCTCTCGCGCTCCTACGGGCTGCGGCTGATCGGCCCGAACGCGCTCGGGATCATCAACACCCACAGCGACGTCTCGCTCAACGCCTCGCTCTCGCCGCTGATGCCGCCCCGCGGTCGTGCCGGCTTCTTCTGCCAGTCCGGCGCCCTCGGCACCGCGATCCTCGAGAAGGTCTACAACCGCGGCCTGGGCCTGTCCACCTTCGTCAGCGCGGGCAACCGAGCCGACGTCTCGGGCAACGACCTGCTGCAGTACTGGGAGGAGGACGACACCACCGAGGTGGTGCTGCTCTACCTCGAGTCGATCGGAAACCCGCGCAAGTTCTCGCGGATCGCGCGCCGGGTCTCGCTGCGCAAGCCGATCATCGCGGTGCGCTCCGGACGGACCACCCAGGGCGTCCCGATGGGCCACGCGGTCCGCCAGATCGCGGCACCGCCCGCCGCGGTCGACGCGATGTTCCGCCAGGCGGGGGTCATCCAGGTGGACACGCTGGACGAGATGTTCGACGTCGCCCAGCTGCTCGCGCACCAGCCGCTGCCCCGGGGGCGGCGGGTCGCCATCGTCGGCAACTCCGACGCACTCGGGCTGCTGGCCGCCGACGCCGCCGCCGCGGTCGGGCTGGTCGTCAACAAGGCGACCGCGCTCGGCGCCGACGCCAGCGCCGAGGACTTCGAGGACGCCCTGGACGCGGCGATCGACGACCCCGAGGTCGACTCCGTGGTCGCGGTCTACGTGCCGCCCATCAACGTGTCCGGCGAGGACGTCGCCAACGTGCTCGCAGCCGTCGGCGAGCAGTCCGACAAGCCGCTGGTCTCGTCGTTCCTCGGCGCCGAGGGCGTGCCCGAGCTGCTTCGCGTCCCCGACGTGGCCGGCTCGACGGCCGGTCGCGGGTCGGTGCCGTCCTACCCGGGCGTCGAGTCGGCGGTGCGCGCACTCGCGCGGGTCGTGGACTACGCCGTGTGGCTGCGCACCCCCGACGGAGCACCCCCCGACCCGGCCGAGGTCGACGCCGCGACGGGCAAGCGGCTGGTCAACGAGCTGCTCTCGGCCCACCCCCAGGGCGCCGAGCTGGAGCCGGACACGCTGACCGAGCTGCTGGCGGCGTACGGAATCGCGCTGTGGCCCACCCGTCCGGTGCTCACGTGCGCCGAGGCCGTGGCCGCGGGGGAGGCCCTCGAGTGGGACGTCGTACTCAAAGCGACGGCCGAGCACCTCCGCGAGCGGCCCGACCTCGCGCACGTGTGGCGCAACATCGACAACGCCGAGGAGATGCGCGACGCCTGGGAGACGCTCACGGCGATCATCTCGGAGCCGGCCGGAGCCGGCTTCGTGGTGCAGAAGAGCGCCCGGCCGGGCGTGCCCGTGGCGATCCGGAGCATCGAGGACCCGCTGTTCGGACCCGTCGTGTCCTTCGGGATCGCCGGCCCGCTCACCGAGCTGCTCGGCGACAAGGCCTACCGGATCCCGCCCCTCGGAGCGCGTGACGCGGCCTCGATGGTGCGCGACATCAAGTCCGCGCCGATGCTGTTCGGCTACCGCGGCAGCGAGGTGGTCGACGTCGTCGAGATCGAGCGGCTGATCCAACGGGTCGCCCAGCTCCAGAACGACCTGCCCCAGGTCAGCAGTCTCGAGCTGTCGCTGGTGCTGGCCGGTGCGGAGGGCGCGGAGGTGCTCACCGCGGCCGCCCGGGTGGAGCCGGTGTCCGATCCGCGCTCGGACTGGTTCGTGCGCCGGATGCTGACCCCCGTGGGTGACACGATTCCGGACTGAGGTCGCTCGGGGCGGGCGGGCGCGCGGAGCGTGACAGACTGACCGCATGCGGAGCAGCAGGACGCCGGACCTCAGGAACGCCATCGACCGGACCGGGTACTACCCCGAGGTGGTCGCCGCCGGCGTCGACGCAGCCGTCGCCGGTGAGGAGGTCGTGTCGTTCTTCGTGCACCACGAGCCAACCTTCGACCGGGACGAGGTGCGCCGCCACCTCTCGGTGGTGGTGCTCACGCCGACCCGCCTGATCCTGGCCCACACCGACGAGCACGAGGGCGACGACCTGCTGCCGGAGCCCTACACCTCGACCTCGACCGAGGCGATCGCCCTGTCGTCGGTGAAGTCGGTGGTGGTGACCCGGATGATCGCCAACCCTGCCTCCGGGCCGAGCCTTCCGGCGGAGGCCGTCGTGACCATCGGCTGGGGAGGGGTGAGCCGGGTCGACCTGGAGCCGGCCGGCTGCTCGGACCCCAGCTGCGAGGCCGACCACGGCTACACCGGCGTGCTCGCCTCCGACGACTTCTCGCTGCGGGTGTCGGCGGCTGCTGACGGCACCGACGCCGTCGACCTGCTGCTCGCCTTCGCGGAGTCGCTCTCCTCGCGCACCCACGGCCGCTGAGGCCGAGCAGGTGACCGGGCAGGTCGCCGGGTTCCTCGACCCGGCGTACGGCGAGCGCTCCCTCGGCGACGTGGTCCCCGCGGTCGGCGCAGCCCTGGGCCTGCCGCTGGACCGGGTCGGGCTGCCCACGCCCGGCCTCGAGCTCCCGGGCGCGTCCGCCTACGTCGTGTTCCTCATCGACGGCCTCGGCGCACGTCTGTTGGAGCGCTACGCGCACGCCGCTCCGTTCCTCGCCGCCCAGCTGAGCGAGACCGCCATCGGGACGGCCGGTGTCCCGTCGACGACCGCGACCAGCCTGGCGTCGTTCGGCACCGGCCTGCCGCCGGGGGCGCACGGCCTCGTCGGGTTCACCTCCCGGATCCCGGGGACCGACAGGCTGCTCAACGCGCTGGGCTGGGACCGGGACGTGGACCCCCTCGAGTGGCAGCCGCACCCGACCGCCTTCAGCCGGCTGCGCCAGCTCGGCGCGAGCGTGACGGTCGTGAACAAGCGGGAGTTCGAGCGCAGCGGCCTCACCCGGGCCGCCCACCGGGGAGCGGACTACGTCGGGGCCGACAAGGTGGGCGAGCGCATCGCCGCAGCGGTGGCTGCGTCCTTGGAGCCCGCATCGTTGACCTACCTCTACGACTCCGACCTGGACTGGACGGGGCACCGCTACGGCGTCTCCTCGCACCAGTGGCTGCAGCAGCTCGCGATGGTCGACGCCGAGGCCGAGCAGCTCCGTGAGGCGCTGCCGCGCTCGGTCCGGCTGGTGGTCGTCGCCGACCACGGCATGGTCGACTCCGCACCGGAGAGCCGCCTCGACGTCGACGAGCATCCGGACCTCCGCTCGGGCGTGGCGCTGATCGGCGGCGAGGCCAGGTTCCGCCACCTCTACTGTCAGCGGGGTGCGGTCGAGGACGTCGCGGCGGCCTGGACCGCCGAGCTCGGCCCGCGAGCGACCGTCCTGACCCGGACGGAGGCGATCGGGCGTGGCTGGTTCGGACCGGTCTCGCCGGCCGTCCTGCCCCGCCTGGGCGATGTGGTCGTGGCCGCCCACGACGACCTCGCCGTCCTCTCGAGCGTCGACTTCCCCTACGAGGCCACCCTCGTCGGCCTGCACGGGTCGCTCACGCCCGACGAGATGCTGATCCCCCTGCTGGTCAGCTGACCGCGAGCGCCGACGGCCGTCAGTTCAGCGCCATCCGGGGCTCGCCGTTCACCAGCCCGGTGCCGGCGATCGTGCACGACCCACCGCGGGGGGTGCCGCCGTTCCAGGTCTGGCGCACGCAGGAGCGGGTGGCGAGCTGGGCCCAGTAGTTCGGGTGCAGGGACTCCTGGATGTAGTAGGGACTGGCCGAGCCGCAGCAGGTCGACACGGTGCGGATCTGGTTGACCCACTCGGTCCGGTCGACGGCGCCTGGAGAGGTCCAGTTCGCGATGCCGACCTCCTCGTAGAGCCCGACCGTGCTCTCGCACAGCCGGCGCCCGTTGAACGCCGACGAGAGGTCGAGCACCGTCGAGTTGGCGATCCCCGAGTCCGCGAGCGCGCCGGTGACGGCACCGTTGATGCTGGGCAGCGCGGTGTCGTTGGCCCAGTCGGCGTCCTTGTTCCAGAACCCGCACCCGCCCGTGCTCTGACGGGAGTAGCCGCTCTGGGGGTAGCGGAGGCCGGAGCCCCGCGGGATGGGGCTGGGGTAGGTCTGCGCCACCAGGGTCCACTGGCTGTCGGCGTAGCCCGCGTTGCGCATCGCCGTCTGCACGTTGCGGAAGGCGCCGGCGATCCGAGCGCGGACCGCGGTCACGTTGGCGGCGGTGAAGTTCGACTTCACCGAGCGGTCGTCGTAGCAGTAGTCCTTCCACCAGCTGGGGGAGTAGAGGAAGTTGACCACGCAGGACTGCACGATCCCGGCGAAGTCGAAGTCGTTGCCGCCGATGCTGACCACGACCATCGCGACGTTGTTGCCGCTGGCGAACGACTCCAGCATGGCGGCCTGGCCGCGGCGCCCGGCGCCGTCGTCGAAGAAGTCGATCCCCGGCTTGAAGCGGTCGCCGTTGCTGGTCGCCGTGGTGGCACCCGAGCACGCCAGGTTCAGGCCGTTGAGTCCACCGCCGACGTACGCCTCGGCGGACCTGCTGCGGTGGCAGCGCGCGATCTGCTCGCCCGTCCCCGCCGCGTTGTCGAAGTAGGCGGTGCTGCCGAGCGCGTCCGCCCGCGACGACGAGGCATTGCTGCTCCCGGCCCAGCGGCCGG
>JBAWHI010000187.1:0-3358 GCA_049593675.1 Nocardioides sp. | reverse complement strand
ACCGCGTTGTCGACGATCTCCCAGATCAGGTGGTGCAGCCCGCGCTCACCGGTCGAGCCGATGTACATGCCGGGCCGCTTGCGGACCGCCTCCAGGCCCTCGAGGACCTGGATCGCGGACGCGTCGTACTCGACCTCGCCCCCCACCAGGGACGAGCTCGGGGTGGGGGGAACGGCGGGGGTCTCGGCGGGGGTCTCGTCGCTCACGCGCACCTCTTCTAGCGGCCTGCAGAGCCCCGGGCTGGACCCGGGGGCTGAACCTGGGCTGGACATGGTGATGGCCGCTGCACGAGGGCTGGGCGGCCATCGTCCATAGTACCCGTCAGAAGGCCGCATTCCACGGGTCCCCTCACGGAAGGGGGGTGTCTGTGGACGAAAATCGGCTCTCAGCGCCGCTTTCGGCCCGATCACCGGGCCGCGCAGGGGTGCCGACAGGCCCCGGTACGTCGGAACGCCCGCCAGATCGTCTCGGTGGCTCGCAGCTTCAGCCGTAGGTGTCGCGCGGTCCGCGGCCGTCGCGCACCGACCGGGGACCCTTCTTCCAGTTCGGCAGGTGCGGCCCCTGGACGTCGATCACCGCGACCGTGCCGTGGCCCAGCTCCTCGTTGAGCCGGCGTACGACGGTCGGCGCGAGCAGCCTCAGCTGGGTCGCCCAGGCCGTGGAGTCGGTGCGCACCACGAGCCGGCCCTCGCTGAAGGTCTCGGGACTGCAGTGCTGGGCGACCTCGGCGCCGACCAGCTCCTCCCACCGGCCGAAGACCCCCTGCATCCGCAGGTCCAGCGCCCAGCCGTGGTCCTCGACCAGCCGGCCGAGGGTCACGTCGAGCAGCTGGGGGTCGCGGTCGTCGGGATGGGCCCCGGAGACCCGCCCCCGCGTCGGGACGTCCTTGCGGCGCGTCTTCTTGCGCGTCGTCGGGATGGACTTCGCCACCGCCCGGGTCAGCGCCTTGGCGAGGTCGAGCCCGTCGGCCGCATGCTCGGGGGCAGGTGCCGCCTCCTCCTCGGGCGGGGGATCACCCACGGGCCCGGCGCCGGCATCGGCACCCGCGTCGGCACCGGCATCCACGGCGGGATCCACGGCGGGATCGGACCCGTCCGGTCCCGGCTCACTGCTCACGGACCACCTCGCCGTTCCCGACCGCGAAGCGAGCCCCCGCGAGCAGCTCCGGCACGTCGGCCGCGACCGCGGCCGTCACCAGGACCTGCTCGGCGCCGGCGACCAGGTCGGCCAGCTGCGCGCGCCGCTCGGTGTCGAGCTCGGCGAACACGTCGTCGAGGATCAGGATCGGATCATCGCCGTCGGCGCGGAGCAGATCGTAGGACGCGAGTCGCAGCGCGAGCGCGAACGACCAGGACTCGCCGTGGGAGGCGTAGCCCTTGACCGGCAGCCGGCTCTCCTCGGGTCCGTGCCCGAGGCTGAGGCTGAGCTCGTCACGGTGCGGACCCACGAGCGAGACGCCGCGGTCGAGCTCGTCGTTGCGGCGTCGCTCGACCTCGGTCAGCAGGGCCTCGGTGAGCTCCTCGCGCTCGGTGCGCCCATCGAGCTCGAAGGACGCCCGGTAGGCGAGGTCGGCGTCGTCCCGGGTGGCGCCGCGTGCGACGGTCTCGTAGGCCTTGCCGACGTAGGGGCGCAGCGCCTCGACAAGCGCCAGGCGCTCGGCCAGCAGCTCGGCTCCGGTCCGGGCGAGGTGGGCATCCCAGACCCCCAGGGTGGACAGCGCGGACTCCTGCGACGAGCTGCCGCGACGAGCAGCCCCGGCCGTCTTGAGCAGGGAGTTGCGCTGCCGCAGCACCCGGTCGTAGTCCGATCGCACGCCGGCCAGTCGCGGCGTGCGCAGCACCAGCAGGTCGTCGAGGAACCTGCGCCGGTCGCCGGGGTCGCCCTTCACCAGGGTCAGGTCCTCGGGGGAGAAGACCACGGTGCGCACCAGCCCGATGATCTCGCGGGCCCGGGGGAGGGGCGACCGGTTGACCCGCGCCCGGTTGGACCTGCCGGGATTGAGTTCCACCTCGAGCACGGCGGTGCGCCCGTCGCGGACCACCGCGGCGCGGACGATCGCCTGGTCGGCTCCCGCCCGCACGAGCGGTGCATCGCTCGCCACCCGGTGGGAGGCCAACCGGGAGAGGTAGTCGATCGCCTCGACGAGGTTGGTCTTGCCCTGCCCGTTGCGACCGACGAACGCGGTCACCCCCGGCTCCAGCGCGACCTCGGCGGCGGCATAGGACCGGAAGTTGTGGAGGGTCAGGTGAGAGACGTGCACGGTGGTCCGGTCCGGTCGGTCAGGGCTGCGGCTTGGCGTCGCCGCCCACGGGCGGCTCGGTGTGGACCGCGTGTCCGCCGAACTGGTTGCGCATCGCCGCGATCGCCTTCATCGCCGGACTGTCGTCCTGGCGCGAGCTGAAGCGGGCGAACAGCGAGGCGGCGATGACGTTCATGGGCACGGCGTGCTCGATCGCGGCCTCGACGGTCCACCGGCCCTCGCCGGAGTCGTCGGCGTAGCCGGCGATCTGGTCGAGGTGGGTGTCGTCGTCCAGTGCGGCAACGAGCAGGTCGAGCAGCCACGAGCGGATCACGGTGCCGGAGCGCCAGGAGTCGAAGACCTCGGCGACGTTGTCGACCAGGTCCGTCGTCTCGAGCAGCTCCCAGCCCTCGGCGTAGCTCTGCATCATGGCGTACTCGATGCCGTTGTGGACCATCTTCGCGAAGTGGCCGGCGCCCGGCTTCTTGCCGGCGTGCACGAAGCCGCCCTCCTCCGGCTTGAGGGCGTTGAACGCGGGCTGCACCTTCGCCACGTCCGCGTCGCTCCCGCCGCACATGAGCGCGTAGCCGTTCTGCAGGCCCCAGACGCCGCCCGACACTCCGCAGTCGACGAAGCCGACCCCCGTGGTGGCGAGCAGCTCGGCGTTCACCTGGTCGTCGGTCCAGCGGGAGTTGCCGCCGTCGACCACCAGGTCGCCCTCGTCGAGCAGCTGACCCAGCTCGCGGATGGTCTCGCGGGTCGGGTCGCCGGAGGGCACCATCACCCAGACCACCCGTGGAGCCGGGAGCTGATCGACCATCGCGGCCAGGCTGTCCACGTCCGCGAGGTCGGGGTTGCGGTCGTAACCGACCACCGTGTGCCCCGCTTCGCGGAGCCGGGTGCGCATGTTGCCACCCATCTTGCCGAGTCCGACGAGTCCGATGTCCATACCTCTCACCCTAGGGCGAGGGGGGTCGGACTCGGTACGGCGCCGATCAGGACAGCAGTCGCCGTGGCATCAACAGGTAGCGGAACGGCGCGGCGACGCCGTCGTCGCCGGCCTGGCCGCTGAGGACCACCGGCTTGGCGGCCTGGGTGAAGGCGAGCTCGACGACCGGC
>JBAWHI010000186.1:0-6238 GCA_049593675.1 Nocardioides sp. | reverse complement strand
GCGCCACCGCCGCCGAGGAGCGTGCCCGGGAGGCAGCTGCCTACGCCACCGAGCAGCGCAGCCAGGCGGCCGCTGAGGCCGAGGCCCTGCTCAGCCGGGCCCGCCGCGAGGCCGAGCAGGTCGTCGCCTCCGCGCGCACCCAGGCGGAGTCGATCACCTCGACCGGCACGGCCGACGCCGAGCGCGAGCTCGCGGCCGTCAAGGCCGAGGTCGACCGGATGTCCAAGCGCCGCGACGCCATCACCGCCCAGCTCGCCTCGCTGAGCGACGTCATCTCCGGCTTCAGCAAGGACGAGGGGTGACCCAGGAGGCTCCGGAGGAGTCACCCCAGCAGCCAGCCGAGCAGTCGCCCGAGGACGACGCCGCGATCACCACCGACAGCAACGACCTCGGCGAGCCCGGACCCCCGCTCGACCGCCATGCGCCGTTCTACGTCGGGTTCATGGGAGGCGCCGGCGTCCTGCTCGCGATCTGGCTGGCCATGAACGTCCAGGCGATCGGCTCCACGCTGATGCTGGTCGTCGTCGCGCTCTTCCTGGCAGCCGGGCTCAACCCGTCCGTGGAGTTCTTCGAGCGGCACGGGATGCGTCGCTCCTACGCCGTCCTCACGGTGATCCTCGCGTTCCTGGCCGCCGTCGTCCTGTTCGTCGTGGCGATCGCACCCGTGATCGCCGACCAGATCGCCGCCCTGACCGAGAACGCCCCTCACTGGCTCGCCGACCTGCAGCGCAACCGGCACATCCAGGAGCTCGACCGCGAGTACGACGTGATCGCCAAGGTCCAGGACTACGTCACCAACGGCGACTTCCTCAGCGCCATCTTCGGCGGGGCGGTCGGCGTGGGTCTCGCGGTGCTCGGTGCGCTCTTCAACGGATTCATCATCCTGGTCCTGACGCTCTACTTCCTCGCGTCCCTGGAGACCACCACCTCGGCGATCTACCGGCTCGCCCCCGCCTCGCGGCGCGACCGGGTCTCACGGCTCGGCAACCGGATCGTGCGCAGCGTCGGCGGCTACGTCTCGGGCGCCTTCATCGTGGCGACGTCGGCCGGCATCTCGTCGCTGATCTTCCTGTTCGTCGCCGGCCTCGGTGAGTACGCCGTGGCGCTGGCGTTCGTCGTGGCGCTGCTCGACGTCATCCCCATGATCGGCGCGACCATCGGCGCGGTCATCGTCAGTGCGATCGCCTTCGCCACCGACTGGAAGATCGGCCTCGCCTGCGTGATCTTCTACATCGTCTACCAGCAGCTCGAGAACTACGTGATCTACCCCCGGGTGATGTCGAAGTCGGTCGACGTGCCGGGAGCGGTCACCGTGGTCGCGGCCCTGATCGGTGCCGCGCTCTTCGGCGTCGTCGGCGCCCTGCTCGCGATCCCGACGGCCGCGTCGGCGCTGATGCTCATCCGCGAGGTCTGGGTCAGGCGACAAGACCAACGCTAGGCGCCGGCTCGGCGCCCGCCGTGCGCTCCTCCCCGAGCTTCACGATCACCACGCCCCCGAGGATCAGGGCGCCGCCGAGCAGCTGGACGGGCAGGGGCAGCTGGTCGAGCAGCAGCCAGGCGAACAGCACGCTCGCCACCACCTCGAGCAGCGCGACGAACGACGCCAGCCGCGAGCCGAGCCGCCTGATCGCGGCGATCCCACTCGTGTACGGGACCGCTGCCGTCACGACGCCGAGGAGCACCAGCGGCACCCACCAGTCGACGGACCGACCGGCGTAGGCGACGGCCTCGGTCGACGCCCGCATCGGCATCAGCCCGACCAGCCCGAGGGCCGCGAGCACGGCGGTGCCGCAGACCAGCCCACCTGCCGCGAGCGCCATCGGCGGCAGGCCGTTGTCCTCGTCCGCGGAGACGATGAAGAAGGTGGCCGCTCCGACCATCGCCGCCAGCGCCCAGAGCACGCCGGGGAGGCTGAGGTCGGCCCCGGACAGCAGGTCGAGCACCAGCACGAGACCGAGCGCCGCCAGCCCGGCGCCGAGCAGCGTGACGGGTCCGGGACGCTGCCCGTGCCGCAGCCACATCCAGACCACGACGGCGGCCGGCGCGGTGTACTCGATGAGGATCGCCGGGCCGACCTGCATGTGCTGGATCGCGGAGAAGTAGCAGAACTGCGCGCCGGCGACCGCGAGGGCGCCGAAGAAGAGGATCAGCCGGGCGTTGCGCCGGACCGCTTCCCAGCGGCCGCGGAGCGCCACCAGCCCGAAGGGCAGCACGACGAGGGTTCCCAGCCCCACACGGATCAGCACGATCGCGCCGGCGCTCCATCCGGCCTGGAGGAGCGGGGTGGCCAGCGCGCCGGACAGGCCGAACGACGCCGCCGAGACGAGGGCGAGGACCAGCCCGCTCGCGAGCCGCGGTCCGGACGCGACAGAGCTCGGGTCGTCATGGGTCATCGCCGTCATGGCACGTGACACTAGGGCCGCGACGTGTAACCTGTCAATGTGCCCTTCACTCATGACACCGAGGCCTCGCTGCGGGCCGCGGCTACGCTGGCCAACTCCGGCCTCGAGCCGGACACGCTGCAGACCATCGAGGACCTCGACGCGTTCTACTCGGAGTTCGAGTTCACCGGGCGGCGAGACGGCGACGCCGCCGAGCTGGCCGCCGTGCAGGCCATCCGTGCCGACCTCTACGCGCTGCTCACGGCGTCGCGCGACGATGCCGTCGCGCTGGTGAACCAGATGCTCGCCAGCGCCGGCGCCGTCCCCCAGCTGGTGCGCCACGACGTCTGGGACTGGCACCTCCACGCGGTGGAGCCCGAGCGGGACCTCCCGACGCGGATCACGGTGGAGGCGGCGATGGCGATGATCGACGTCATCCGCGCCGACGAGACCTCACGGCTCGGGGTCTGCGCCGACGACGAGTGCCGTGGCGTCGTCGTCGACCTCTCCCGCAACCGCTCCAAGCGGTTCTGCTCGACGACCTGTGGCAACCGCAACGCCGTCGCGGCCTACCGGGCCCGCCGGCGGGACTGAGGAGCCGACCGGGGCGAGGTCACGCCCACCAGCAGCCCACCAGCAGCGACGCCCGTGACCCCGCCGGCCGACGGACCCTGAGCGCCGTCACTGGGCCAGGAAGCGGCGCAGCACCTCGGTGAAGACCTCCGGCTGCTCGGAGTGCACCCAGTGCCCGGCGTCCTTGATCGTGACCCGCCGGTTGCGGGGGAACCAGCGATCCATCGCGGCGACGTGGTCCTCCTGGACGTAGGCCGACGTCTGGCCGCCGATCCAGAGCGTGGTGCCGTCGTACGGCGCGGTGTCGGCCAGTGCCGACTCCGGCCAGGCGCCGAGCGCGTCGATGTCGCGGCCGAGCACCTCGAGGTTCGGACGCCACGACCAGCCGTCCTGTCCGCGGTGCAGGTTCTGCAGCAGGAAGCTGCGCACGGTCGGGTTCGGGATCGCCTCGCCGAGCGCCTCGTCCGCGTCTCGTCGGTGCTCCAGGGTGTCGAGGTCGAGGGCCAGCATCGCCTCGATGTAGCCGACGAACTCGCTGCGCCCCTCGTAGTCGACCGGCGAGACGTCGACCACGCAGAGCCGCTCGACGAGCTCCGGGTGGCGCAGGGCGAGCACCATGGCGGCCTTGCCGCCCATCGAGTGTCCGACCAACGCGACCGGGTCGTCGGCGTCGAAGATCTCGGCGACCCGGTCCGCGACATCGACGTAGTCGAAGTGGTCGGGCCACGCCGAGCGGCCGTGGTGAGGCATGTCGACGAGCACGACGCGATGGTCCTCGGAGAAGGCCTTGGCGATCGTCGTCCAGTTCTTGCCCTGGCCGAAGAGTCCGTGGCAGAAGGCCAGCAGCGGGCCGGACTCCCCCATCGTCGTGACATGGAGCTCCCCGTCACCTGGTCCAGCGTTCAACACCATGCACGCACTCCCCTCGGGGTCAGGTCGCGGTCCCGGAGCACCACGGCGAGCCGGTCGCCGAACCGCGCACAGGTCCAGCGGAAGTCTGCCCGGCGGTACTCGACGGCCAGCACCCGGTCGCCGTAGCGCCGCGTGTAGGAGGCGCACTCGCGGTAGCGTCCGCACTCCTCGGCGACCGCGAAGTCGAAGTCGATCCGGGTGCCGTCGTAGCCGGCGAGGTTCTTCTGCGCGGCCTCGAGCCCGGCGTCGTGCGCGCCACGGACCAGCAGCCGGGCGAAGGTGGTCGCCTGGCGGCGCGAGATCAGCCGGTGACTGCGGGAGAACGCGTCGAGGTTGTCGAACTCGACCGCGTCGAACCCGTCGTCGGCGCAGCCGTCGACCCAGCGGCCGACGATCCGGGCCAGCCTGGCGCGCTTCTCACGGGTGCGTACGTCGAGGAGCCACTCGCCCCACGCCTCGTCGACGACCGGCTTGCCGTGCCGGTGCAGCACCAGTCGCATCCGGTCGCGCCAGAACCGCCGTTCGTTCGGCTGGGTCTGGAAGCCGTTGACGTAGCAGACGTTGTAGACCCCCGCGACCGGCGCGGCCTCCCGGTCGCGCACCACGATCCCCACCCGGTCGGGCACCGGCCGGACACCACCGAGCTGGTAGTCGACGTCGGTCCCGGTGGGCAGCAGGCCGAGCAGCATCGGCAGCAGCACGGGCAGCAGCAGACCGTGCCTCCATCCTCTCGTCATCGGCGCGCTCAGAAGTCGAAGCCACCGAAGAAGTCGCCGGCTCCGTCGCCGATCGACCCGAGGCCGTCGCCGACCCCGTCGCCCAGGGCCTCCATCCCGCCGCCGAGGGCGTCGAACCCACCGAACCCGCCGAACAGCAGGCCGGCGAACATCCAGTCCATCGGGCCGAACGCCCCGAAGTAGCCCCGCGCGTAGGGCTGGTAGGCCGGTCCGCCCTGCCAGTACGGGACGCGCTGGGCACCGACCATCACCATCCGTGCATCGGGGGCGGCTCCGGCGCTCACCCGCTCGGCGTCGAGAGCACAGGCCGGAACGTCCCGGGTGGCGCCTCCGGCGGGCGTCCAGGGCACGTCCGCGACGGACGGGCCGTGGCGGGGGTCGAAGAAGCACGGCGGCCGTCGCGTCGGCAGCGGGTCGCCCGCCACCCGCGCACGGACGCAGGCGATCGCGTAGCGGCCGTCCTCGACGATCACGGTGACGTGGCGGACGTCGTCGGGTCGAGCCATCGCATCGGCGGCGGTCTTGGCAGCCTCGTAGGCGTCCAGGGCTCGCTGGTAGTCGGCGTTCTCCCCGGCCCCGAGGTCGCGACCGGCGAGGTCGAGGTCGAGCTCCTGCAGCTGCTCGCCGAGGGCGGTGATGTCCTCGGCGGCCAGCTTGTGGACCGGCGCCAGCTCCGCCCGTTGCCGCTCGATCGCGCGCCGCTCGCTGCTGCGTCGAGCCGCGACGACGGCCGCGACGATCGCCGCGAGGAGTGCGAGAACGACCACGACCTCCATGGCGCCACCCTACGGGCGAACGGCAAGTGCCAGGATCGATGGATGACTGAGACCCGGCTCGAGGCCCGACGTCTGATCGCCGCGCCCGCCGCGGACGTCTTCCGGGTCCTGTGCGATCCGCAGGGCCACGTGGCGATCGACTCCACGGGGATGCTCCAGGACGCCTCGGGAGAGCCGGTGAGCGCCGCGGGCGACAGCTTCGTGGTGCACATGGACCGGGAGTCCCTGGGCGACTTCCCCGAGATGGGCCGCTACGACGTGACGGTGACCATCCGGGACCTCGAGCCGGACAGCCTGATCAGCTGGACCATCCTCGGTCGGGTCCGCCCCCAGATCGGACACGTCTACGGCTACCGCCTCGAGCCGGACCCCGCCGGCAGCGACGGCACCCTCGTCACCGCGTTCTACGACTGGTCCGACATCCACGAGGACTGGCGGGCGATGGGCATCTTCCCCGTACTGTCGGAGCAGGCGCTGAGCGGGACGCTCGGGATCCTCGACCGCACCGTCCGCCGCGGCTACCCGCGGTCGAGCTGACTACCGCTGGCTGTAGTCCCGGAAGCCGCGCTTGGTCTTGCGACCCAGGTAGCCGGCTGTGACGAGGTGCTCGAGGAGCGGCGCCGGCGCGAAGCCCGGCTCGCGGAACTCCAGGTAGAGCTCGCGCTGGATGGCCAGCGACACGTCGTTGCCGACCACGTCGAGGAGCTCGAAGGGGCCCATCGGCAGGGCACATCCCTGCTTCATGGCGGTGTCGATGTCGTCGGCGGTCGCGTAGTGCGCCTCCAGCATCTTGATCGCGTCGTTGAGGTAGGGGAACAGCAGCGCGTTCACGATGAACCCGGACCGGTCGCCACAGGAG
>JBAWHI010000185.1:0-3834 GCA_049593675.1 Nocardioides sp. | reverse complement strand
ACCAGCGGCGGCACCATCCCCGACCGCGGCCTGTTCGGCGTCTTCCTCGTCGGGGGCGAGGGCCCGGGCAGGAGGGTCGGCGAGCTCGACGAGGAGATGGTCTACGAGTCCCGGGTGGGCGACGTCTTCGCCCTCGGCGCCACCAGCTGGCGCATCGAGGACATCACCCACGACCGGGTGCTCGTGACGCCCGCCCCCGGTGTCCCCGGCCGGCTGCCGTTCTGGAAGGGCGACACCCTCGGGCGCCCGGCCGAGCTCGGCGCGGCCATCGGCGCCTTCACCCGCGAGCTCGGCTCCCTGCCGCGCGACCGTGCGGAGGCCCGAGCCCGCGAGGACGGGCTCGACGAGTACGCCGCCGCCAACCTGGTCACCTACCTCCACGAGCAGCTGGAGGCCACCAACCTCCTGCCCAGCGACCAGACCGTGGTCGTCGAGCGCTTCCGCGACGAGCTCGGCGACTGGCGGCTGGTCGTGCACTCGCCGTACGGCGTCCCGGTGCACGCGCCGTGGGCGTTGGCGATCAACGCCCGACTGCGGGAGCGCTACGGCGTCGACGGCCAGGCGGTCGCCTCCGACGACGGCATCGTGATCCGCATCCCCGACACCGACGCGGACCCCCCGGCCGGCGACGTGATCGTCTTCGAGCCGGACGAGATCGAGTCGATGGTCACCACCGAGGTCGGCGGCTCCGCCCTGTTCTCCTCGCGGTTCCGCGAGTGCGCCGCGCGGGCCCTGCTGCTCCCCCGGCGCGACCCCGGACGCCGCTCGCCCCTGTGGCAGCAGCGCCAGCGCTCCGCGGCCCTGCTGGAGGTGGCGGCGCGCTACCCGTCGTTCCCGATCGTTCTCGAGGCGGTCCGCGAGTGCCTCCAAGACGTCTACGACCTGCCCGCCCTCGTGGCCCTGATGCGCGGCGTGGAGCGCCGCGAGGTCCAGGTGGTCGACGTCGCGACCCACCAGCCCTCGCCGTTCGCGCGCAGCCTGCTCTTCGGCTATGTCGCCCAGTTCATGTACGAGGGCGACTCCCCCATCGCGGAGCGGCGGGCCGCCGCGCTCGCCCTCGACCAGGGTCTGCTCGCCGAGCTGCTCGGCCGGGCCGAGCTGCGTGAGCTGCTCGATCCCGAGGTGCTCGCCGAGGTCGAGGCCGAGCTCCAGCGTACCGCCGCGGACCGTCGGGTCCGCGATGCCGAGGGGGTGGCCGACCTGGTCCGCCTGCTCGGCCCCCTCACCACCGCCGAGGTGGCGGCTCGGGCCGTCGACGGCGCGGACGCCGTGGGATGGACCCGAGCGCTGGCCGATCAGCGCAGGGTCGTCGAGGTGCGGATGGCCGGCGAGGAGCGCTGGGCGGCGATCGAGGACGTCGGGCGGCTCCGCGACGGCCTCGGTGTCCCGGTGCCGCCCGGCACCCCCGACGCGTTCACCGACCCCGTCGACGACCCGATCGCCGACCTGGTGGCTCGCCACGCCCGCACCCACGGCCCGTTCACCACCGAGGACGTCGCCGCCCGGTTGGGGCTCGGTGCCGCCGTCGTCCGGCACACCCTGCAGCGGCTGGCCGCGCAGGGCCGGGTGCTCGACGGGGAGTTCCGCCCCGCCGGCAGTGGCACGGAGTGGTGCGACGCCGAGGTGCTGCGCCGGCTGCGGCGACGCTCCCTGGCCCGGCTGCGCCAGGAGATCGAGCCGGTCGAGCCGGACACCGTGGGGCGGTTCCTGTCCGCCTGGCAGCACGTGGGCGGACGCCACCGCGGCATCGACGGTGTCCTGAGCGTCGTCGACCAGCTGGCCGGGTGTCCCGTCCCCGCCTCCGCCCTCGAGCCGCTGGTGCTCGCCAGTCGGGTGCGCGACTACGAGTCCGCCCACCTCGACGAGCTCACCGCATCCGGCGAGGTCCTGTGGGCAGGGCATGCGGCGCTGCCCGGCGCCGACGGCTGGGTATCGCTGCACCTCGCCGACCAGGCGCCGCTGACCCTTCCCGAGCCGGCGCCCGGTCTCAGCGGTCCCGACCAGCGGTGGGGCGAGCTGCACCAGTCGGTGCTCGACGCCCTGGCACCCGGCGGCGCCTTCTTCTTCCGCCAGCTCGCCGACCAGGTCGGCTCGACCGACGATCGGGCGCTCTCCGCGGCCCTCTGGGAGCTGGTCTGGGCCGGCCGGATCAGCAACGACACCCTCACGCCGCTGCGGGCGTTGACCCGCAACGGCACTCCCAGCCACCGCAGCCGGCGGCCCCCGCCCCGGCTGGGGCGTGGTGCCGGGCGTGGTCCCAGCCGCACCGGCCCGCCTGAGGCAGCCGGGCGCTGGGCGCTGCTGCCCGTCCTCGACACCGACCCGACCCGACGGGCCCACGCGATCGCCGAACGGCTGCTCGACCGGCACGGAGTGGTCACTCGCGGAGCGGTCGTGAGCGAGCGCGTCGCGGGTGGCTTCGCGGCCGTCTACAAGGTCTTGTCGGCCTTCGAGGAGACCGGCCGCTGCCGGCGCGGCTACTTCGTGGCCGGGCTCGGCGCGGCCCAGTTCGGGTCGGCCGGAGCCGTCGACCGGCTGCGCACCTTCTCCGAGGTGCCCCCCGACGCCAAGCCGGTCGCCGTCGCCCTGGCAGCCACCGATCCCGCGAACCCCTACGGCGCTGCGCTGTCGTGGCCACCCTCGACCGGGTCGAGCGACGAGGGCAGCGGGCACCGTCCGGGCCGCAAGGCGGGGGCGATCGTCGTCCTGGTCGACGGCGCCCTCACGATGTACGTCGAGCGCGGCGGCCGCACCCTGCTCACCTGGACCGACGACCCCGACCTGCTCGGTCCGTCGGCCGCGGCACTCGCCGACGCCGCGCGCCGCGGCACCCTCGGGCGGATGACGGTCGAGAAGGTCGACGGAGCGCAGCTGCTCGGATCCGGGTCGACGCCGCTGCGAGAGGCCCTCCAGTCATCCGGCTTCGTGGCGACCCCGAAGGGGCTGCGACTCAGGTCGACCGATGCCTGAGGGCGACGCGGTCTGGCGCACCGCCCGCCGGCTGGGCGAGGCACTCGACGGCGCGACGCTGGCCCGCACCGACTTCCGGGTCCCGCAGCACGCCACCGCCGACCTGGTCGGCGGCACCGTGGTCGAGACGGTCTCCCGGGGCAAGCACCTGCTCACGCGCATCGACACCTCCGGCGCCGGCGAGGACCGACGTTGGACGCTGCACACCCACCTGAAGATGGAGGGGTCGTGGCGGGTCTACCGGCCCGGCGAGAGGTGGGGCAGGCCCGGCCACCTGGCCCGGGTGGTCCTCGGCACCTCCCGGCGGACCGCGGTCGGCTTCCAGCTCGGCATCGTCGAGCTGCTCCCCCGCCATCGCGAGGACGACGTCGTCGGACACCTCGGACCCGACCTGCTCGGCTCGGACTGGGATGAGCAGGAGGCGGTTCGTCGCCTGACGGCGAACCCGGACCGGCCGCTCGGGGAGGCGCTGCTCGACCAACGCAACCTGGCGGGCATCGGCACCATCTACCGCACCGAGCTGTGCTTCCTCACCGGCTACGACCCCCGGTCGCCGGTGGCGACCGTGGTCGATCCCGTCCGGATGGTCCGGCTCGCCCGCTCCCTGCTCGAACAGGGCCGCCACCACCCGCAGATCGTGACCACCGGCGACAAAGCACGCGGGCGCAGCCTCTGGATCTACGGCAGAGGTCGCGAGCGCTGCCGTCGCTGCGGCACCCCGATCGAGCGGGGCGAGCTCGGCCCGCCGGGGGTCGAGAGGGTCGCGTACTGGTGCCCGACCTGCCAGCCGCCCCGCTGAGCGGCTCGAGGTCAGGGCTGCGGAGGTCAGACTGCGGTGGTCAGGCTGCGGTGGTCAGGCTGCGG
>JBAWHI010000184.1:0-3813 GCA_049593675.1 Nocardioides sp. | reverse complement strand
CCTCCACCACCGGCCCCGGCCGCACCGCTGCCGCCGGCCTCGCCGGGCCCACCGCCGCCGCCGGCGCCGCTCCCCCCCTCTGAGCTGGGCTGGTTGGTGCCCGTCGCGGTGCCGCAGGGTCCCTGTCCGACCTTGTCGCACGACGCGGGCTGAGGCGCCGTCTCGGCGAGCACGTTGCTGTTGAGATTCTTGCCGTCGAAGGTCGGGTTGTTGCACGAGCGCACGTCGCGGTCGGTCAGGTCGACCCGGGGATCTGCCTTCTTGAGCTTGGCCAGCTGCTGGAAGCCGGCCTGCACCAGGTTGAGCGGGAGCGGCGAGTAGCCGTAGGGCCCTGCCTTGGTCTGGCCGGCGCACAGCGAGTAGTACATGAAGTCGGCCAGCGTCTGCCGCTTCGCCGTGGTCATCCGCGGGTCGTTCCTGCCCGTCGGGATGATCATGTAGGAGTAGGACGAGATCGGATAGGCCCGCGGGTCGGGGTTGGTGAAGACGCCGTCGAGGATCTGGGTCAGGTAGAGCTTGCTGCTCTGGTCCATGTTGATCCGGGCCTTGGTCAGCGCGACCGCGGTGTTGTACTGCGTCGGCTCCACGAAGTAGCCGCCCTTGTTCAGCACCTTCACCACCGGATAGTCGGCGTTGACGGGGTAGGAGTACTCGACGTACCCGATCGTGCCGTTGCCCGCGAAGCCCTTGATCGTGTTCATCACCTGGTCCGAGCCGGCCTGGCCGATCATCCGGGTGCCGGCCTTCTTGGGGTAGTAGGACGTCAGCCCGGCCTGGCCGAAGTACGGCCGCCAGATCCCCGGGTGCTGGTGGTCCATCCAGGTGGTGAACTGGGCCGTGGTGCCGGATCCGTCGGAACGGACGACCGGGGTGATCGGCAGGGAGGGGAACTTGCGGCCGTTGTTGTCCCGGGTGATCGCGGGGTCGTTCCAGTTGGTGATCTGGTTGGTGAAGATCTTCGAGATCGTCTCGCCGGACAGCCGCAGGTTGCGGACCAGCTCGTTGCCGATCTTGAGCTGATAGGTGAAGGCGGTGCCGCCGGCGACGATCGGGAGATAGGCGTAGTCGCGGTCACCGGCCGTATCGCTCTGGCCCTGCTCGTCGATCCCCTGGAACGGGATCTCGGAGATCGCGAAGTCGGTGCTGTTCTGGGCGAAGTCCTTGCGACCCTTCGTCGACCCGCCGCCGGTGTAGACGACCTTCATCCCGTTCGCGTCGACGTCGGCGATCCACTGCTGGAGGATCAGCTCGGACCACGTCGAACCGGTCCCCTCGATCTGCGCATAGTCGTTGCCGGCGGCGGCTCCGGGCAGAGCCAGGAGGCACGCGAGGGAGAGCACCAGGGCCAGGGCGGCGCAGCGCGCGCGGTTCACGAGTTCTCCTCGAAGCGGTTGTTGGATTGCGGACCGATGCCGCCCATGACGACCAGCGGGTCGGCCTGGACGAGGTCGACGGCAGGGCGGGTGCGCCCGCCGCGGCGAGCCTTGGTCCTCTTGGGGCGCGCCACCAGGCGGGCGATCACGAAGAGGACCATCACCACCGCCATCAGGACCGTTGCCGCGGCGAATGCCCGGGCGATCGCGTTCGGCTCGCCCGAGCGGACCGTGGAGTAGATGAACAGCGGCAGCGAGTTCATGACGCCGTCGGTCGGGTCGACGACGAAGAACTGCGCATTGCCGGAGGTGAGCAGCACGGGGCTGGTCTCACCGATGCCTCGGGCGACGCCGAGGATGCAGGCGGTGGCGAGCCCGGGGCGTGCGGTCGGGAGCACGACGTGCCACACGGTCTTCCAGCGGCTCGCACCGAGCGCGAGGCTGGCCTCGCGCAGGCCGCCCGGCACGACGCGCAGCACCACGTCGGCCGCCCGCGCGATGATCGGCAGCATCATCACGCCGATGGCGAGGGACGCAGCGAGACCGGAGCGCGGGAAGCCGAGGGCGACGATGAAGACGGTGTAGATGAACAGGCCCGCGACGATCGAGGGCAGTGCGGTCATCGCCTCGACGACCGTGCGCACGAGCCGGGCGAACGTGCCGCCGACCTCGCTCATGAAGATCGCCGTCCCGATGCCGAGCGGCAGGGTGATCGCGATCGCGATGCCGATCTGGATCAGCGATCCGAGCACGGCGTGCGCGACGCCACCCCGATCGAACGGGTCCTTCGGACCGACACCGGCCATGTCGTCGACGAAGAAGTTCAGGTGCACGAGCGGCCGCCAGCCGCGCAGCACGATGAACACGATCGCGCTGACCAGCGCAGCGCCCACGATCAGCGCACCGACGGTGATCACGGTCGCCGCGAGCCGATCCCGGATCTCGATCGCTCCTCCGGTCATCGCGCCGGTCACCGCGGTCACCGCCAACCCGCAGAGGAACCAGGCGATCAGGAACCACGCGATCCCGGGCAGCGGCAGCAGTCGCTGGGTGATCAGCCACGCCAGGCCGAACGCCGAGACCCAGGTGCCGATCAGCACGAAGCGCTCGTCGATCGTCGGCTTCCCGAGGGACGCCTTGGGTACGGCGGGCGCCGCGTCGTCGTCGTAGCGGGGCAGGTGCGTGGTGCCGACAGCGACGCTGCCGGTCTCGGGCGCGAGTGTCATCTAGGCGTCCGTCCCGGCGCCCGAGCGGCTTCGGTTGACGATGACGGCTGCCAGGGTGTTGACGATCAGGGTGATGACGAACAGCACGAAGCCGGCCGCGAGCAGAGCGGAGAGCTGGCCGGCGTCGGCGTCCCCGAACCGGCCGGCGATGAGCGAGGAGACGGTGTTGCCCCCGATCTCGAGGACCCGGCCCTTGACCTCGAAGGACGGCGACAGGATCAGGAGCACGGCGATCGTCTCGCCGAGCGCGCGCCCCATCCCGAGCATCGTGCCGCCGATGATGCCGCCGCGACCGAAGGGCAGCACGACCGCGCGAACCATGCCCCACTTGGTCGAACCGAGGGCGAGCGCCGCCTCCTTCTCGCCCGGCGGCGTCTGCGAGAACACCTGCCGCATCACGGCGCACGACATCGGCATCACCATCATCGCGACCGCGATGCCCGCCGCGAACATGCTGAAGCTGTAGCGGGAGATGTCGACGATCGCGGCGTCGGGATCGGCGTTCTCGACATCGAAGATCGGAATCCAACCGAGGTGCCGGTCGAGCCACACAGCGAGCTCAGCGGCGTGCGACATGATCAGGAAGTAGCCCCACAGCCCCCAGATGATGGAGGGCACCGCCGTCATCAGATCGACCATGGAGACCAGCAGGCTCTGGATCCTGGCCGGGGCGTACTCGCTGATGTAGAGCGCGGTCAGCAGGGCGAGCGGGAAGGCGATCACCATGGCGACCGCGGCGACGCAGACCGTGCCGGTGAGCACGGCGGCGATGCCGACGATGTCCGCCTCGGGCTGCCAGGTCGCCTCGGTGAAGAACCCAGGACCGTAGTTCCTCAGGGTCGGATAGGCCTGCCACCCCAGGAAGAGGCCGACTCCGCCGGTGATGACCAGCACGGTCGCCCCGACGGTGCGGATCGAGTGGACGAAGATCGCGTCCGCTCCCGTTGCCTTCCGGGAGATCCTGCGTGGACGGACGTCGGTGCGGCCGTCCTGGAGTGGAAGCGTGGTCACGCGCTGCTTTCTGGCGATGCGCTCGGTCGAGCGGTTGCTGAATCGCCAGAAGTGTCAGGAGATCACCGGAACGGAAGGTCCGTGTGCGGTGAACGCCCGACGAACAGCCCCGCCTCCTTCCGCCAACAATCACGGCTCCCGGGTTTCGGACGGCCCGAACGGGTCAGGCTCGCCCGTCTCCCGTGGCCCGATCGGGCCAGGGG
>JBAWHI010000183.1:0-12024 GCA_049593675.1 Nocardioides sp. | reverse complement strand
TCCAGGCGTTGGCCGCGACCACGGAGATGCTGCCGAAGATCCCGGCGATCCAGATCGGGACCCCGGTCCAGAAGTGCGTCCAGGGCTTCAGCCGCCGCCAGCCGAAGATGTAGATGGCGATGAAGATGGCCTCGGTGAAGAAGAACAGTCCCTCGAAGCCGAAGGGCACGCCGAAGGCCTCACCCCACTGCGCCATGAACTTCGGCCAGAGAAGTCCGAACTCGAAGCTCAGCACCGTCCCGGTGACCGCGCCGACCGCGAAGGTCACCGCCATGTACTTCGACCAGCGCTGCGCGAGCTCGAGAGCGTCCTGGTCGTGGTGGCGGATGCCACGGTAGTTCGCGACCAGGGTCATGAAGCCCCACGAGACGCCCAGGGGCACCAAGATGATGTGGAACATCAGCGTGAACGCCATCTGCGCCCTCGCCCACGGCACCGGATCGATCGCCCAGACCGCCGTCACCGTCTCCAGCGAGAACGTCATGCCATGCCCCTTCCTGGACCGGGTGCGTCGTCGTGCTCGCGACCGAGGCTAGGGACGGTGGACCGTCGGCGCCTCACTCGTGTCGGGTGAGGCGCGCGGAGGATCAGTCCGGGTCGGGGACGAGCTCGGCGAGCAGCGCCCGGACGCGCTGGTCGATCTCGTCGCGGATCTCGCGGACGGAGTCGGCGCCCTTGCCGGACGGGTCCGTCAGCGCCCAGTCCTCGTAGCGCTTGCCGGGGAAGATCGGGCACGCGTCGCCGCACCCCATGGTGATGACGACGTCGGAGGCCGCGACGTCCTCGGTGAGGAGCTTCTTCGGGAGCTCCCGGGAGATGTCGAGCCCGACCTCGGCCATCACCTCCACCACAGCGGGGTTGACCGAGTCTGCGGGGGCCGACCCGGCCGAGCGGACGTGGACCCGGCCGGCCGCATGGTGGTCGAGCAGCGCGGCGGCCATCTGGGAGCGGCCCTGGTTGTGGACACAGACGAAGAGGACCTCGGGGATGGGGCTCATGCGGACGTCCTTCCGGGATCGGGCCTGCTCGGCCGGTACGGGTTGGTGCGCAGGGTGGGCGGTACGGGCCAGGAGCTCCTCATCGGAGCGCGCCTCGGCTTCCGTCGGCCGGGTAGTAGCGGCGGCGCGCCCACAGCGCCACGTAGACCAGGGCGACCAGGACCGGGACCTCGATGAGCGGTCCGACGACGCCGGCGAGGGCCTCGCCCGAGGTGACTCCGAAGACACCGATCGCGACCGCGATGGCGAGCTCGAAGTTGTTGCCCGCCGCCGTGAACGAGAGCGCGGTCGTGCGCTCGTAGGTCATCCGCAGGCGGTAGCCGAGGACGAACGACCCGGTCCACATCAGGAGGAAGTAGGCGAGCAGAGGGAGAGCGATCCGGGCGACGTCGAGGGGCTGGCTGGTGATGGTCGCACCCTGGAGGGCGAAGAGGATGACGATGGTGAACAGCAGCCCGTAGAGCGCGGCCGGTCCGATCCTGGGCAGGAACCGGGACTCGTACCACTCCCTCCCCTTGGCCCGCTCCCCCAGCGTGCGGGTCAGGAACCCGGCGAGGAGCGGGATCCCGAGGAAGATCAGCACGGACGCGCCGATCTCCCAGACGGAGACGTCCAGACCGCTCTGGTCCAGCCCCAGCCAGCCGGGGAGCAGGTCGAGGTAGAAGTAGCCGAGTGCCGCGAACGCGATGATCTGGAAGACGGCGTTCAGGGCCACCAGGATCGCGGCGGCCTCACCGTCGCCGCAGGCCAGGTCGTTCCAGATCAGCACCATCGCGATACACCGCGCCAGCCCGACGATGATCAACCCCGTCCGGTATTCCGGCAGGTCCGGCAGCAGCAACCACGCGAGGGTGAACATGAGCGCCGGCCCGACGATCCAGTTCAGGAAGATCGACGACACGAGCAGCTTCCGGTCACCCGTGACGTGGCCCAGCTCGTCGTAGCGGACCTTGGCGAGGACCGGGTACATCATCACGAGCAGCCCGATCGCGATCGGCAGGGAGACCGACCCGACCTCGACGGTCGAGAGCGCATCGTCGAGTCCCTCGACGCTCCGACCGAGCACCAGCCCGAGGACCATGGCCGCGACGATCCAGACCGGCAGGAACCGATCGAGCAGCGAGAGCCGCTGCATCACGGCGGCGTCCGCCGGAGCCGCCTTCTCCGAGAGGCCGCTCATGCGCTGACACCGGCCGGCTCGGCGGCCGGGGCGAGCACCGACCCGGCGGTGGTGAACAGCGTCGCCATCGCGGCCATCGCATCGGGCCGCGCCCGGTAGTAGACCCACACTCCGCGCTTGGCCCGGTCCAGCAGCCCGGCCTCGTGGAGCACCTTCAGGTGGTGGCTGATCGTGGGTTGCGAGAGGTCGAACGCAGGCAAGAGGTCGCAGACGCACGCCTCGGCGCCCTCGTGGGAGAGCACGAGCGACATCAGCCGCAGCCGGACGGGCTCGGCGAGCGCCTTCAGGAGGGGCGCGACTCGCGCGGCCTGCTCGCTCGTCATCGGCTCGCCCGCCAGCGGCGTGCAGCACGCCAGGGGGTCGTCGGCCCGGGTCCCAGATATCGACATGCGTGAATACTGACACACGTCTATATGTGCACCGAGGTCACCCAGGCGAATGGGGGTGAACGTGTCCCTCCGCGCCCGGCTCGCGCTGGTCACACGATTCGGGTGACGCCTGCGCCCGATGACCGTCCTACCGTGCGGTCGGGTCGATGTTGGATCCACCCATGACGCCACCGACCGAGCGGGAGCCGATGTCCGACCTTGCGATGCATGCCGACCTCCCCTTCGCCGAGGAGACGGTCGCGCCCCAGGTGTCGACCGGCGACCTGCCGCAGCGCGAGTACATCAAGCGGGTCGTCACCGAGGCCTACGAGCGCTACCGCGACGTCGACGACGGCGCTGTCGCGGACTACATCCCCGAGCTCGCCCGCGCCTCGTCGAGCCTGTTCGGGGTCGCGGTCGTGGGCCCTCGGGGTCGATCGTTCGAGATCGGGGACGTCAGCGCCCGGTTCTCGATCCAGAGCGTGTCCAAGCCGTTCGTGTTCGCCCTCGTGTGCGACACGCTCGGCTACGAGGAGGCCAGGCTCCGGCTGGGCGTCAACAGCACCGGGTTCCCCTTCAACTCGCTCATGGCGGTCGAGCTCAACACCGACCGCACCATGAACCCACTGGTCAACCCGGGCGCGCTCGCCACCACGAGCCTGGTCCCGGGCAGGACCGCCGAGGAGAAGTGGGCGCGCATCCAGGAGCGTCTCTCGGCGTTCGCGGGTCGCGAGCTCACGGTCGACCCGGCGGTCTACGAATCGGAGACGGCGACCAACCAGCGCAACCAGGGCATCGCCCACCTGCTCAAGAGCTACCGGCGCCTGTACTTCGACCCGGACGAGACGACCGACATCTACACGCGTCAGTGCTCGCTCGAGGTGACGGTGCACGACCTCGCTGCGATGGGCGCGACGCTCGCCAACGGCGGCGTGAACCCGCTGACCGGGGAGGCCGTGATCGGCCCCGGCGTCTGTCGCCGGGTGCTCGCGGTGATGGCGAGCGCCGGGCTCTACGAGCTCTCCGGGGACTGGCTCTACCAGATCGGGATCCCCGGCAAGAGCGGCGTCAGCGGCGGCATCGTGACCACCGCGCCGGGCAAGGGCGGCCTCGCGACGTACTCCCCTCCCCTGGACGCCGCCGGCAACAGCGTCCGAGGACAGCTGGCCACCAAGTACCTCGCCGAGCAGCTCGGCCTCAACCTGTTCGCCTCCGTGCCGGCGGACCGCCCGGACGACGTGAGCTGATCATCTCGTCGGGCGCGACGACGGCCTGAGGTCACGGCGTGACGATCGCGAAGTCCTTGTCGCCGGGGTCGAGCACTGAGGCGAGCCGGTCCAGGACGGTCGCGTCGCCCTCGACCTGGATCCCGACGGACGCCAGGCGGTCCGCCGACATGCTGCCGAGGGCCAGCGCCGGCAGGTCCCGCCGGGTCGTGGTCAGGGTCGCGTCCGCGTCGCCCGACTGCGGTCGGGGGCTGTAGGTGAGGACGCCGTTGCGGAGCCACAGGCGGTAGCGCTCCGCGGTGTCGGTCAGGACCACGTCGAGGCTGAGCACCTCGTCCCACGCCCTCGGACCGTTCACCTGGATCGCGATCGCATCGAAGAGCATGCCCGGAGTGAGCTGAGCGACGACGTCGGGCGCCGATGTCTCGGTGGGGGTCCCGAACTGGCCGTCGCGGAGCTCGGTCGCCCCGGACAGGAAGAAGTCGCGCCACGTGCCGTTCTCCGAGCCGTAGCCCAGCTGCTCGTAGGTGTCGGCGAGGACCTCGCGCGCCGCCGGATGCTCGGGACGGGCGAACACCGCGTGGTTCGCCAGCTCCGCGGCCCACCGGAAGTCGCCGCCGTCGAACGCGGCACGGGCCTTCTCCACCACGGCCTCGACACCGCCGATCGCCTCGACGTACCGCTCGGCCTTCTGCACCGGGGGGTGCTCCCACAGGTGGGCCGGATTGCCGTCGAACCAGCCGAGGTAGCGCTGGTAGATCGCCTTCACGTTGTGGCTCACCGAGCCGTAGTAGCCGCGAGCGTTCCACGCGCGGTCCAGGGCCGGGGGCAGCTCGATCTCCTCGGCGATCTCCGCACCGACCATGCCCTGGTTGAGCATGCGCAGGGTCTGGTCGTGCAGGTAGGCGTAGAGGTCGCGCTGGGTGGAGAGGAACTCGGTCACCCGCTCGTTGCCCCAGGTCGGCCAGTGGTGAGAGGCGAAGACGACCTCGACGTCACCGCCGAACAGGTCGATCGTCTCGGTCAGGTAGCCCGCCCAGTTGTGCGGGTCTCGGACCACGGCGCCGCGCAGCGTGAGGATGTTGTGCAGGGTGTGGGTCGCGTCCTCGGCCGCACAGAGCACGTGGGCGTCCGGGAAGTAGAACAGCATCTCGGAGGGCGCCTCGCTGTCGGGCGCCATCTGGAAGATCATCCGGACCCCGTCGACGGTCTCCTCCTGTCCGGTCGTCGTGATCTCGACGGTGGGTGGGATCAAGGTGACCGTGCCCGTCGAGGTCGTCTGCCCCAGTCCGGCACCGACCCCGCCCCGCGGGTTGCGCGCGAGGGTCGCGCCGTACATGTAGCCGGCGCGCCGGCTCATGGCCGTCCCGGCATAGACGTTCTCTGCGACGGCGTGCTCGACGAACCCGGCGGGGGCCAGGACCGGCACCCGGCCGGCGTCCACGTCCTCCTGGGTCGTCACTCCCTTCACCCCACCGAAGTGGTCGACGTGCGAGTGGGTGTAGATGACACCGGTCACCGGCCGCTCGCCCCGGTGCACCCGATAGAGCGCCAGCGCCGCCGCCGCGGTCTCGGTGGAGATCAGCGGGTCGATGACGATCACTCCCGTCTGCCCCTCGACGAAGGTGACGTTCGACAGGTCCATGCCGCGCACCTGATAGATGCCTTCGACCACCTCGAACAGGCCGGACGTCGCGACGAGCCTCGACTGCCGCCACAGGCTCGGATGGACCGTGTCCGGGGCATCTCCGTGGAGGAACTCGTAGGCAGCGTTGTCCCACACGACGCGGCCGTCCTCGGCGCGGACGGGCCCCTCGAGGGGAGCGATCAGGCCACGGCTCGCGTCGTCGAAGTCCTGGGTGTCGGCGAACGGCAGGGCCCCCAGAGCATCCGCGTGCTGAGCTCGGATCGTGGGGCTCGCGTCGCGGGGAGCAGTCGTCATTGCGCGAGTCTGACACGCGAGACCTAGGAGTACAGGCCGCTGGTCCGCTGCCCGCGCGATCGCCACTGGTGGCGATGGGCCATCCCGACCGCCTGGAGCTGGGAGGAGACGCCCAGCTTCCCGAGGATCGTCTTCACCTGGGTGCGCACCGTCGCCTCGGAGACGACCCCCGTGGCCGCGATCTCGACGACGGACCGGCCACCCATCAGGTCGCGGAGGATCTGGTTCTCGCGCATAGACAGGCCCTCGAGTCGGAGGCGGTCGAGGCGCCGCGTCTCGCCCTCGCAGACATAGGCCTCGATGAGATCCTCACGCTCCGCGGCTGCGATGGCCGGGAGCTGATCGCGAAGTCGCTCCAGCACCACGAGCAGACCGTCCAGGGTCCCCTCCGCGAACACCACGGCCTTCGCACCACGACTCAACGCCTCCCCGCATCGCACCCGGTCCCCGCACTCCGTCACGACCACCACGTCGACGCCGGCCCGGCTCAGGGGCTCGACCAGGCTGCTTCCGCTCGAGACCGGGTCGAGGTCGACGTTCAAGATGACGACGTCCGGCATCCGACGCAGGATCGCGCTGTGCAGCCTCCCGGCGCCGGCATGCGAGTCGTAGCGCAGCAGGTGGTCCGCGTCGAAGCCCTTGGACTCCAGGGCCACGACGAGGCTCTCACCGAACATCGGGTGCGGGTCCAGGACGACGACCCGCCGTCGACCGACGACCCGACCGGGCCCGCGTCTCGAGCAGTCGGCGTCACGCTCGACATCGACGGCTGGGTGGGGCCCGACGACACCGGGGCCGGTCGCCGACACCGAAGTGAGGCCGGCGTCACCATGCCCGACCGGACCTGCCCGCATCGTCAGGTCTGACGAGGAAGGGCCGGGGTCCGACGGATGCGAAGCTGCAGTCATGGAGTCCAGTTCGGTCGCGGTGCAGGGCACGCACTACCGGGGTCCGGGGCAGCAACCTGGCCGACTCTAGCAACGCACCGCTCCCCCCGTCGCCGGACGACACCCGTCAGGCCGGAGCCAGCGCAGACGCGCCCGACCCCGAGCTCGACGCCGGACCGGACCCCGGGCGTGCAGCGGCCGGCACGATGTTCTGGTTGATCCGGAAGAGGTTGTCCGGGTCGTAGGTGTGCTTGATCGAGGCCAGCCGGTCGTAGTTCGCGCCGTAGTTGGCGCGGATGCGACCTTGGTCGTCCTCGGCCATGAAGTTGATGTAGCCGCCCTCGCTGGTGTGCGGCTCGAGCGCCCGGTGGTAGTCGCGCACCCACTGGATGTTCGCCTCGTTGTCGGCCGCGTCGGGCCACATGCCGGCGATCACCGGGGCGAAGCTCGCGTCCCGGTAGGCGAACGCGGTGGCATCCGCGGCGACGTCGTGGACGGCGCCGTCGATCGGGTAGAGGTGCATCGTGGACTCCATCGCCGGCACCCGGGGCCCGTGCGCGACGTGGGCCTCGATGACACCGTCGGTCAGCTCGGGCAGGAACGCGGCCTTCCAGTAGTGCTGGAGTCCCCGCGGCAGAAGACCGTCGAAGGCGCTGTTCAGCGCCGGGTAGGGCATCCGGCCGACATGCTCGGCGACCGGGGTGCCGACCGAGCGCAGCTCGTTCAACAGGCTCTCGGCGTCCTCGTCACTGCCGTTGAAGCACGACACCAGCAGCACCAACGGCTCGCCGACGCGGTCCTCGGGGATGAACGGCAGCGGAGGGGCGATCTGGAATGCCGGGAAGGCACCCATTGCGCGCGGCGCGGCGGCGATCCACTCGCCGTAGGTCTTGAACAGCTCCGCGGCGACCTCGAGCTCGAAGAACATCGGCCCGCCGTAGATCGTGTCCACCGGGTGCAGGTCGAACTCGAGCTCGGTCACCACACCGAAGTTCCCGCCCCCGCCGCGCAACGCCCAGAACAGGTCCGGGTGCTCGGTAGCGCTCGCGGTCACGAAGCTGCCGTCGGCGAGGACGACATCGGCCGAGCGCAGGTTGTCGATGGACAGCCCGTGAGCCCGGGCCAGATAGCCGATGCCGCCGCCGAGGGTGAGCCCGGCGACCCCGGTGGTCGAGATGATCCCGCCGGTGGTGGCGAGGCCGAAGCTGTGGGCGGCGTGGTCGAAGTCGCCCCAGTCGCAGCCGCCCTGCACCCGCGCGACCTGTCTCGCCGGATCGATGCGGATCCCCTTCATCGCGCCGAGGTCCAGCACGATCCCGTCGTCGACCGTCCCGAAGCCCGGGACACTGTGCGCACCGTCCCGGATCGCGAGTGGGAGTCCACTCTCACGGGCAGCGTCGACTGCGATGCGTACGTCGGTGACGTCCGCCGCGCGCACGACCGCGAGGGGTCGCCGGTCGATCATCGCGTTGTAGACCGAACGCGCCTCGTCGTACTCGGGCGACTGCGCCGTGATCACGGCACCACGTGAGGCGTCGAGGATGGTGAGGGCCGGTGTGCCGCTCATGATTGCTCCTGGGTTCTCGGTGGGATGAGTGGAGGTGGGGGGCCGCGCGGGCGGGCTCGCCGGATCAGGCGAACACCGCCCGGGCGTGGTCGTGGAACTGACGCATCGGGATGACCGGACCGATCTCGATGAAGACCGCGCCGTCGGAGGAGGTGGCGGTGTGACCGGGGGGCCAGAAGTACACCTCGCCCGCGGTGGCGGTCTCGACGCTTCCGTCGGCGTGCTCGAGCCGGATCGCCCCCTCCAGCACGACCCCCCAGTGCGGGCTGGGGCAGCGGTCGTCGGGCAGGCCCTTCAGGACGGGGCCGAAGTCGGTGCCGGCGGGGACCCGGACGTGCCGGATCGCCATGTCGCCGTGCTCGACGTACCTGGTCTCCAGCTCACCCTGGGCGACCTCGACGGGCAGGTCCTTGATCGGTGTTGCCATGGCGGTGCTCCTCTGCGGTCGGTGTGTCAGCACCACCGACGCTAGGGAGGGCCAGCCCAGGACACCTGACCTGATCTGACCGCGTCGCCCGGGCACGGCAGGGGGGTCAGATCTGACTATCTCCGCAGGGGTGGGCCGGGGTTACAGTCGACAGACGATGGAACCTGCTCCGACGAGCTCACCGACCGGACTCGCGACAGGTCGGACCACCTTCGTCGGGCGCCGCACGGAGCTGGACCGGCTCGAACGGGTCTGGGCCGCCGTCGAGTCCGACCGACGCCAGGTCGTCTTCGTGGGCGGCGAGCCCGGTGTCGGCAAGACCCGGCTGGTGGTCGAGGTGGCCGCAGCGCTTCGCGAGCGCGACGTCACGGTGCTGTGGGGGTCGTGCCGCGAGGAGTTCAACACCCCGTACCGGCCCTTCGTCGCCATCCTCGAGCAGGCTCTCGATCAGGCGGCCACCGAGACCCTGCGCGACATCTCCCCCCAGGCTGCGGCCCCGCTCCTGCGCCTGACGACGGCCGCCCTGGGACCGTGGCCGGCGGCCGCCGGCTTCACGTCGGGGGACGGTGACTCAGGACCGGCCCTCGTCGACGCCGTGCTCCGAGTGCTGCTGGCCGTGGCCGAGGAAGGGCCGACGGTGCTGGTCCTCGAGGACCTGCACTGGGCTCCGGAACCGACCTTGGCCATGCTGTCCCACCTGGTGGAGTCCACGGCGGGAGAGCGGCTGCTCGTCCTGGGGACCCGTCGCACCACGGCCCCGGATCGCACCGACGCGGTCAGCTTCGCCCTGGCGGACCTTCACCGACTCGACGGCGTCGCCCGGATCGATCTGGTCGGTCTGACGACCGAGGACGTCGCCGAGTTCCTGGTCCGCGAGGCGGGGGTCTCGCAGAGCTCCGCCCGGGCGGCCGCCCCGGTGCTGCGCGACCACACCGGCGGGAATCCGTTCTTCCTCCAGGAGTACTGGTATGACCTCGCGTCCCGGGGTGGACTCGCTGCCGTTCGCTCGGGCAACGCCCAGGCGCCCGGGTCCGTCCAGGACGCCCTGGCGCGCCGGCTGGATGCGTTCGAGCTCGCTCACACGCGCGTCCTCGAGCTGGCCGCAGCGGCGGGCGATGTCGTCGACCCCGCCCTCCTGGTCCAGGCCTGCGACCTCGGTCCGAACGCGGTCCTCGAGGGCATCGATCTCGCGATCCGCGCCGGGCTCCTGATCGCGGACGCCGACGCGGACATCGACGGCTACCGGTTCGTCCACTCCCTGGCACGCCAGGCAGTGCTCGACCAGATGGCGGCCACCGACCTTGCCACGGCGCACGCGCACATCGCGGGAGCTCTCGAGACCCGCGTGGGCGGAGACGATCCGGGGCTGATGGCCCAGCTGGCGCACCACTACGTCCAGGCGAGGACGCTCGGGTACGGCGCCAGGGCCGTTCACTACCTGGTGCTGGCAGCCGAGCAGGCGGTACGCGGCTTCGCCCACGGTGAGGCAGCCGCCCTGTACGAACGCGCCGCGCAGCTCCATGTCGCCGAAGGCCCCTCGCGAGTCGAGCTGCTCTCCGCCGCGGCGCGCTGCCACCTCCACGCCGGCCACTTCCCGACCGCGCGGCAGATCTACGAGGAGCTGGGATCGGACCAGCATCCTCACGTCCGGCTGGTGGCCGCCATCGGGCACGAGGATGCGTCGTGGCGCCCCTCCGAGAACGGTCAGCGATCACTGACGCTGCTCGGCGCAGCCCTGCGCGCTGCCGCTCTGGACGACGACGATCCGTTGCGCATCCGTGCCCTGGCGAGCATGGGACGCGCGGCAACGTTCACCGGTGACCGCAGACAGGCTCGCGAGCTCGGCGAGGCCGCGCTCCACCACGCCCGAGCAAGCGGCGACGAGGAGCTCATCGCGCACGCCCTCGGCGCCACCCTCTGGCAGGGCCTGACCCCAGACCTCGCCCCCACCTTGCTGGCACGTGCACTGGAGCTGCACGAGATCGGCACCCGCCTCGGCGACGACGACCACCTCGGACGAGCCGCGTTCCACCGGGCCGCGTTCGGCTACATCCTGGGCGACGAGCCCGCCTGGAGCTGCGCTCAGCGAGACCAGACCGAGATCGCGCTCTCGCGTGCGCAGCCGTTCTTCCGCTACGTCTCCGGTTGTTCGCGCTACACCCACCGCTACGCGATCGGGGACTTCGCGGGCGCCGAGCACATCGTCGCGTGGCTCGACGACCAGTTCAGCCAGGAGTTCGACGGCGCCACCGAAGGATCCTGGGGCGTTCAGACGTTCATGCTGCAACGTGTCACCGGCGGCCTGGAGCAGATCCGTCCGTTGATCACCGGCACCGAGAGCTTCGCCGACCACTGGCTGCCGGGCCTGCTCGCGCTCTACACCGAGCTCGACATGCTGGAGCCGGCCGCGCGCCTCCTTGCCCACCTGTGCGAGCGGCTCGACGACTACCGCGCCGGAGCCCAGTGGGCCGGCGTGCTGGCGTTCACGACCGAGGCGAGCGCCAAGCTGGACGATCCCGGTGCCGCGGCCGTGCTCCGGCCGCTCCTGACCGAGTACGGCGGCACCAACCTGATGGCCGGTGCCAACGCTGCCGTCTTCGGCTCCGCCGATCGCTATCTGGCCCAGCTCGACTCCGTGCTCGGCGCCCCCACGGCCGACGAGCACTTCGAACGTGCCCTCGAGATGGACCGCCGGATGGGCGCGGTCACCCACCAGGTGGAGACGCTCGCGGCGTGGAGCCGGCATCGCGCCCGGAGCGACGGGCCGGCGCGCGCAACGGCCTCTCCCTCGGCCTCACGTCTCGACGAGGAGGCGGGCGCACTGGCCCGGCGCATCGGTCACCACCGCGTCCTGCGAGAGCTCGACGCTGAACCCGCTCCACGTCTCGAGCACGCTCCTCTTCCGAACGGCCTGACCGAGCGCGAGCTCGACGTACTCCGCCTGATCGCCGACGGGCTCTCGAACCGGGAGATCGGCGAGCGGTTGTTCATCACTGCCAATACCGCTGCCAATCACGTGCGCAGCATCCTCATCAAGACCGCGGCTCCCAACCGTGCCAAGGCGGCGGTCTTCGCCACCGAGCACGGACTACTCCTCTAGCGACCTGCGCGTCCTCTACATCGGCGCGAACGAGCCGTCCGGCGAGACCGTCCCGGACAGCTCCACGATCGCGTCGGCCGGGATGCCGGCGCGGATGGCGGCCGTGCGGATCGCGTCCACGTCGTCGGCCTCGTAGAGGCAGAACGTCTTGCGCTTGTCCGAGGACAGGAAGGAGGTCAGCCAGCGCACGCCGGCCTCGTCGTTGACCCGATTGATCGAGGCGGCCGTCTCCGGAGCGACCTCGAGCCGGTCGGCGAACTGTCGCTCCACCATGAATACGGGCATCTGCGTCCTCTCGCTCACCGCCTCGGCCCCGACAGGGTGGCCCG
>JBAWHI010000182.1:0-7875 GCA_049593675.1 Nocardioides sp. | reverse complement strand
CGAAGAAGATCGCCGGGATGCTCGGCACCCGCATCGACGACGACAGCGTCGCCGTGCACGCCTCCGAGCGCGGCAACCTCAAGCAGGCGCTGCTCAAGCTCGGCTGGCCGGCCGAGGACTTCGCCGGCTACGTCGACGGCGAGGCCCACGAGATCGCCCTGTCCGAGATCGACTGGACCCTGCGCGCCTACCAGCGCGAGGCGGTCGACTCCTTCTGGCACGGCGGCTCCGGCGTCGTCGTCCTCCCCTGTGGCGCCGGCAAGACGCTCGTCGGGGCGGCCGCGATGGCCGAGGCCAAGGCGACGACGCTCATCCTGGTCACCAACACCGTGTCCGCGCGGCAGTGGAAGGACGAGCTCGTCCGGCGTACCTCCCTGACGGAGGACGAGATCGGCGAGTACTCCGGGTCGGTCAAGGAGGTCCGGCCGGTCACCATCGCGACGTACCAGGTGCTGACCACGAAGCGGAAGGGCGTCTACTCGCACCTCGAGCTGCTCGACGCGCGCGACTGGGGACTCATCGTGTACGACGAGGTGCACCTGCTGCCCGCCCCGATCTTCCGGATGACCGCCAACCTGCAGGCGCGGCGCCGGCTCGGCCTGACCGCGACCCTGGTGCGCGAGGACGGTCGCGAGGGCGACGTCTTCTCGCTGATCGGGCCCAAGCGCTACGACGCTCCGTGGAAGGACATCGAGTCGCAGGGGTGGATCGCGCCGGCCGACTGCGTCGAGGTGCGGGTCACGATGCCGAGCTCCGAGCGCCTCGCCTATGCGACCGCCGAGCCCGAGGAGCGCTACCGCCTCGCGGCGTGCACGCACCACAAGATCGACGTGGTGCGCTCGCTGGTGGACTCCCATCCCGGCCAGCCGACGCTGGTGATCGGGCAGTACCTCGAGCAGCTCGACGAGCTCGCCGCGGCGCTCGACGCCCCGGTGATCAAGGGAGAGACACCGGTCCGGGAGCGCCAGCGGCTCTTCGATGCCTTCCGCTCCGGCGAGGTCGGGCTCCTCGTCGTCTCCAAGGTCGCGAACTTCTCCATCGACCTGCCGTCGGCCGAGGTCGCCATCCAGGTCTCGGGCTCCTTCGGCTCGCGTCAGGAGGAGGCCCAGCGGCTCGGCCGGCTGCTGCGCCCGAAGTCCGAGGGCAAGTCCGCCCACTTCTACACGATCGTCTCGCGCGACACCGTCGATGCCGACTTCGCCCAGAACCGGCAGCGCTTCCTCGCCGAGCAGGGGTACGCCTACCGGATCGTGGATGCGGAGGACGTCGGGGCGTAGGCGGGGGATGGATCCCCGGTCGACCGGGGACTCCTGACGTTGTCAGGCGATGCAACGGCCGACGACGTCAGGCAACCCCTGACAACCCCCGGCCTGACCGGATCCGCGGACACCGGCCGGGGGATGGATCCCCGGTCGACCGGGGATTCCCGACGTTGTCAGGCGATACAACGGCCGACAACGTCAGGCAACCCCTGACAACCCCCGCCCTGTCCGGATCCGCGGACACGGGCGCCGGAGGTGTCCGGGCGTCGCTACGCTCTCGCCATGAGCGACCAGGTGATGTTCACCCTCGACGAGTCCGAGCAGGTCACGCACTGGTACAACCTGGTGCCCGACCTCCCGACCCCGCCCCCGCCGCCGCTGCACCCGGGCACGCGCGAGCCGGTGGGCCCCGACGACCTGGCGCCGCTGTTCCCGATCGAGCTGATCATGCAGGAGGTCAGCGCCGAGCGGTACGTCGAGATCCCGGAGCCGGTGCGCGACGTCTACCGGCAGTACCGGCCGAGCCCGCTCTACCGCGCTCGCCGCTGGGAGGAGAAGCTCGGGACTCCGGCACGGATCTACTACAAGTACGAGGGCGTCTCGCCGGCCGGGTCGCACAAGACCAACACCTCCATCCCGCAGGTCTACTACAACTCCCTGCACGGCATCACCCGCCTGACCACCGAGACCGGCGCCGGCCAGTGGGGCACCGCGCTCGCCTACGCGTGCTCGCTGTTCGGCGTCGAGTGCGAGGTGTGGCAGGTCGGGCACTCCTTCGACACCAAGCCCCAGCGGCGCACCCTGATCGAGGTCTTCGGCGGCGCGGTGCACCGCTCGCCCAGCCGGATGACGGAGTCCGGCAAGGCCTTCCCCGAGGACCACTCCGGCTCCCTGGGCATCGCGATCTCCGAGGCCGTCGAGGTCGCGGCGCAGAACGAGGACACCAAGTACGCCCTCGGCTCGGTGCTCAACCACGTGCTGCTGCACCAGACGATCATCGGCGAGGAGGCGCTGCGCCAGCTGGCCAAGGCCGGGGAGTCCGGGGCCGACCTGGTGGTCGGCTGCGCCGGAGGCGGCTCGAACTTCGCCGGCCTGGCGTTCCCGTTCCTGCGCGAGAAGCTGGCCGGGAGCCAGAGCCCGCGGATCCTCGCCGTCGAGCCGACCTCCTGCCCGACGCTGACCCGCGGCGAGTACCGCTACGACTTCGGCGACACCGCCGGGCTCACCCCGCTGATGAAGATGTACACCCTCGGCCACGACTTCGTGCCCTCGCCGATCCACGCCGGCGGACTGCGCTACCACGGCATGGCGCCGCTGGTCTCGCACACGGTCCACGAGGGCCTCATCGAGGCGACCGCGCTGCACCAGCGCGAGTGCTTCGAGGCGGCACTGGAGTTCGCCCGGACCCAGGGCGTGGTCCCGGCGCCGGAGTCCTCGCACGCTCTCGCGCAGGTACGCCGCGAGGCGCTGGCCGCCACCGAGGAGCAGGTGATCGTCGTGGGGCTGTCGGGCCACGGGCTCCTCGAGCTCGGCGCCTACGAGAGCTACCTCGCCGGCCGACTCGAGGACGACCCGCTGTCCGACGAGGACCTCTCTGCAGCCCTGGCCGGCGTCCCGGTCGTCTGACCGGGAGCCGCCCCAGCCGTCAGCCGCGGACCCAGACGGTCCGCTCGACCGTGGAGTCGCCGACCCGGACCCGCAGCGTCACCGACTCCCGACGCTCCGGCTCCCGGTCGGCGCGGGTGGGCACCGAGAGGACCAGCTGGGTCCGGCCGGCGCGCAGGCGCTCGACGACCACCGTCCGGTGGGCCGACAGCGGCTTGGACGCCTCCGTGGGCCGGCGCGCGTGGCGTCGTAGCCAGCCGGCAGGCACGTCCTCGCCCGACAGGGCCGGTCGCGGGCCGCGGACGACCCGGGCGATGACGGACAGGTCGTAGCCGGCCACCCGGTCCAGGGTGACCGTCCACTGCGCTGGGTCTCCCTCGGAGACCCTCCGGGCGACCGGCCGCACCCGCGCCACGGGGGCGGGGTCGTCGTCGACGACGATCAGGGACCCGCGGTAGGAGTCCGTCATCACGTTGCGCAGGGGCCAGACCGCGACGTCGGTGCGCATCGTGCCGAGGTCGTGGACGCGGTCGGACAGGTAGGTGACCGGGATCGTCCCGGAGGTCTGACCGGGCGCGAGGTCGATCGTGAACCGCTGCGACCGGCGGGACCCTGCCCCCGAGGTCGCCACCGAGATCCGCGCGGGCGCGCTCACCTCGCCGACCACCTGGAACGGCAGGTCCGCGGTGACCTCACCCACCACGTCGCCCTCCGGCACCCGAACGTTACCCAGGTCGACCAGCGGCAGGCGCTCGTCCGGCACCTCGGCCAGGTCCGCGGGCGCGGCGGCGAGGTCGGCGACCCAGACCCGGCCGCGGTCGCTGCCCGCGACGAGGTCGACCCGGACGATCCGGCTCAGGTCGACGCCGACGCCGTCGGTCGGATCCACGACGATCGTCTGCGCCCAGTAGCGGGGTGAGGCGCCGAGGCCGGGCACGTTGCCGCCTCCGACGGGGGTGAGCAGCGCCTCGTTGCCCTCGCCGTCGGTGATCCGCACCTGGACCTGGACCGGGCCGCGCTCCGGATCGGCGATCGTGCGCAGCTCCAGCCGATCGGCGCTCAGGTCGAGCGGCTCCTCGAGGAGGAGCCCGCCGTCCTGGCCGGGCGCCGTCCACGACATCTCGAGGAACTGCCGGTTGCGCTGCTGCTCCCACGGGTCCACCCAGTGCGGGTGGACCTGGTAGTCCAGGCCCCAGCTGCAGGAGGCCCTCTTGTCCTGCGCGAAGGTCCCGCGACAGATCCGGGTGCTCGCGCCATCGGGCAGGGCTCGGCTCACGCCGCGTCCCGGAGCGCGGACGTCGCGGCCGCCGCCGATCGCGTGGCTGAGCACCTGCGCGTCGCCGGTCGACTCGACGCGTGCGCGCGACCCGTCGAAGAGCGGCAACACGTCCTGGTCGTCCTGGGAGAACAGGTGCACCGCTCCGGCGACGTACGCCGTGCCGACGGCCTGCTGCTCCTCGGCGCTGAGCCGGTCGGCGTTCTGGGAGCCGCACTCGCCGCGGCCACGACCGCCCCAGTCGTCCCAGGCGGGAGCGGCCGCGAGCCCCGGGGTCCACTCGGTGTTGAAGAAGTTGTGGTTGGCGCCCATCACCATCACCGAGCTCTTCAGCGAGGTGTCCCCGTCGGTGAGGTCGCGCGCCAGGTCGGTGAACTTCTGGCCCTGCAGGTCGCTGACGTCGCCGTCGCAGAACGGCAGCATCGTCACCGTCGGGACGTACGGAGCGGTCTGGTTGCCGAAGTCGGTGGGCGCGATGAGCACCTGCCCGGCGATCCGGTACGGCGCGGAGAGCGGGATCTGGATCGAGGCCCGGTCGACGCCCTCACCGCCCCGGCTGTGCCCGACGAGGACGACCCGGTCGAGATCGATCCGGTGCTCGGCCGCGAGGCCGACCCAGTGGTCGAGGTGCGCCTCGACGATCTCCGCGCGGGCATCGGCCCCACCGTCGGGGAGCCGGTAGTCCTGGGCGTTGATCCCGTTGACCCGCACCGAGACGGTCGCGTAGCCCTGGGAGGCGAGCACCTGCTGCATGTAGTCGTAGCCGAGCTGGCTGGGGATCTCCCGGTTCGGCGCCCGGCAGGGCCAGTCGACGCCGCCGCCGTACTTCTCGTCCGGGTCGTAGCAGACGCCGTGCCGGCCGTGGAGGAAGAGCACGAGCGGCCGCGGGCCGGTCGCGGCAGCGAGGGCCGGCTCGACCACATGGCCGACCATCTCGATCGGCTCGCGCATCCCGGGCAGCTTCACGGGGTCGAGGTCGTAGTCGCTGGTCGTCACGTCGTGGGGTCCCGGGGTCGCGGGATCCTCGTCGAGCGTGACGGTGCCGGGCAGGTCCAGCGCCCGGGCGGGTGCGGAGCCGGGCCGGGAGCGGTCGACCCCGACGACGTCGAGCCGATCACCGGACAGCAGCACGTCCAGGTCGGCCGGGTCGGGCGCGCTGGTCGCCGAGACGACGGCCAGCACGGTGCGCCCGTCGGTCGCGACCGTGGACGGGCCGACCTGCACCTCGGCGGGACCGACGACGGTCGGACGGTCCGAGGTGATCGGAAGCCGGGTCGGCGAGCGCCAGGCGACCTGATAGCGCCCGGGATCGAGCGTGTCGACCTGCCAGCTGCCCCGCTCGCCCTTCGCGGGCCGGTCCTCGGCGGCCGCAGCAGGAGCCGCGGTGACGGCTCCGGTCAGGACAGTGGAGCCGACGATGCCCAGCGTGGCCACCAGTGCGACCAGAACGACGCCGACGCGCCTGCGTGCTTCCATGTGAGCATCATGCACCGCGTCCCAGCCATCGGCGGTTTTTCTTCTCCACCGGCCTCGCGACCTAGGCTGGTCGACCGTGAAGGTGCTGCTGCTCGAGAACATCCACCCGGTCGCCGTCGAGATCCTCGAGGCCCGCGGCTTCGAGGTCGATCTGCGGCTCGGCTCGCTCTCCGAGGACGAGCTCGTGGCGGCGCTGCCCGGTGTGCAGCTGCTCGGGATCCGCTCCAACACCCACCTCACGCAGCGGGTGCTGGACGCCGCTCCCGACCTGCTCGCGGTCGGCTGCTTCTGCATCGGGACCAACCAGGTCGACCTGGACGCGGCGGCGGAGCGCGGCGTGGCCGTTTTCAACGCGCCGTACTCCAACACCCGCAGCGTCGTCGAGCTGGTCATCGGCGAGATCATCGTGCTCGCGCGCCGGCTCGCCGAGAAGACCGAGCGGATGCACGCCGGGATCTGGGACAAGTCCGCGAAGGGCAGCCACGAGATCCGCGGTCGCACGCTCGGCATCGTCGGCTACGGCAACATCGGCACCCAGCTCTCCAACCTCGCTGAGGCGATGGGGCTGCGGGTGATCTTCTTCGACACCGCGGACCGGCTCGCGCACGGCAACGCCCGGCGGATGAAGAGCCTCGACGACCTGCTGGAGCAGGCCGACGTGGTGAGCCTCCACGTCGACGGACGCCCCGGCAACGCGGGCTTCTTCGGGCCGGAGCAGTTCGCGCGGATGAAGCCGCGCAGCCTGTTCATCAACGCCGCCCGTGGCATGGTCGTCGACACCGAGTCGCTGCGCGAGCACATCCTGTCCGGCCACATCGCCGGCGCCGCCCTCGACGTGTTCCCGGTCGAGCCCAAGGCCCAGGGCGACACCTTCGAGTCCCCGCTGCGCGGCCTCGACAACGTGATCCTCACCCCGCACGTGGGCGGCTCGACCCAGGAGGCGCAGGAGGAGATCGGCTACTTCGTCGCCGGCAAGCTCGCCAACTTCTCCCTCCAGGGCCGCACCGAGCTGTCGGTGAACCTGCCGACCGTCCAGGCACCCGAGCTGGCGGCCGGGCACCGGCTCGGCTACCTGCACGTCAACGTGCCCGGGGTGCTCGCCGGCGTCAACCGGATCCTCGCCGACGCCGGCGACAACATCACCGCCCAGTACCTGTCCACCCGGGGCGAGCAGGGTTACGTCGTGACCGACACCCTCGACCCGCTGCCCGAGGCGGCACTGGCCGAGCTCGCCGCCTCCGAGCACACCATCTGGCTCCGCACGTGGCACGCCTGACCTGACCCGGCGCTCGACGCCGGCGGCTCGGCCCCCGACGTAGGCTCGCCACATGACGCGGATCCGGGACCGGCTCGGCCAGGAGCTGTTCCTGCGCGTGGCGGGCCCGGACGGCGCCGCCCACGCGGAGCGGATCCACGGCCGCCCGGGTCCCCGGTGGTTCGAGGCGGACAGTCCCATCGCGCGGGTGCACGGCGACGCCTCGATGTTCGTCGGCGGGATCCGGGCGCTGCTGCTGCAGACCCTCCATCCGGCTGCGATGCGCGCCGTCTCCGACCACAGCGGCTACCGGGGCGACATGTGGGGCCGGCTGGCCCGGACGAGCCGCTTCCTGGCGGTCACCACCTTCGGCCACGCCGAGGACGCCGAGCGGGCCGTCACCGTCGTGCGCTCGATCCACGAGCGGGTCACCGGCCACCTGGACGACGGGACGCCGTACGCCGCCAGCGACCCGCACCTGCTCGGGTGGGTGCACGTCGCCGAGGTGGACAGCTTCCTGCGCGCCCACGACGCCTACGGCGCCGAGCCGCTCGTCGGTCCCGACCGGGACACCTACGTCGCTCAGGCCGCCGAGGTGGCCCGGCGTCTCGGCGCCGTCGATCCACCGACGACCGAGGCCGAGCTGGCCGACCGGCTCGCGGCCTACCGACCCGAGCTGCGCGGCACCCGCGAGGCCCGTGAGGCCGTCGGCTACGTCGTGCTGCGCCCGCCGCTGCCCCTGGTCGCGCGGGCGCCGTACACCGTGCTGGTGGCCGCCGCCGTGGGGCTGATGCCGCGCTGGACGAGGCGACCGCTGCGGCTGCCCTGGCTGCCGATCTCCGAGCGCACCGTGGTCCCGGCGCTCGGCGGCCTCGCGACCGGCACCATCCGGTGGGCGATGACACCGGGACGCGAGGACCGGACCGCCGGCGCGTCTTGAGCAAAGCCTGATCTGGGCTTGAGCGACCCTGAAGGACGCGCACCTACGATGGAGCCATGTC
>JBAWHI010000181.1:0-1963 GCA_049593675.1 Nocardioides sp. | reverse complement strand
CCGAGGTCGTCGTCGCCGTCGTAGGGGCCGCTATCGCCGTGCTCGGCGACCTGGTCCGCGTCGGGATAGCTAGCGACGGCGTACGCCGACGCCATCAGTCCGCGTTCACGGACCCAGGCGACCTGGTCGGCGAGGCAGGGGTTGGCGGTGAAGCCGGGGCCGTTGGTGAGGCCGATGACGACGTACTCCGCCTCGGGGAGCGGCATCGGCATCCCGAGTGTCGGCCGCTCGGGGATGCCGAGGCCGCGCGGGCACTGGGGCCAGCTGATGTCGGCCCCGAGCACCTCGCCGGTCCGCGCCTCGGGCGCCTGCACCTCCGGAAGCTCAGCCGCCGCCTCCTCGGCCAGCCGGGCCAGCGCCTGCATCCGCGCCGTCGCGGCGTCCTGGGTCGGGGTGACGACCGCGGACGGACGGGGCTCCTGGACGGTCGCCGAAGGCCGGCCGGGCACCGGCTGCTCGCTCGAGCAGCCGCCGAGCAGGAGCACGGCCGCGGCGAGCGCGAGCGCCGCCGACCGCACTCGACTCAGACCTGCTCGCGCGAGGCGATCGCGTCGGTGACCCGCTTGATCGCCTCGTCGATCGGCACCCCGTTGTCCTGACGGCCGTCGCGGTAGCGGAAGGAGACCGCACCGGCGGCGACGTCGTCGGCACCGGCGATCATCATGAACGGCACCTTCTGCAGCTGCGCGTTGCGGATCTTCTTCTGCATCCGGTCGTCGGAGTCGTCGACCTCGACCCGGATGCCCTGCGCACGCATCTGCTTGGTGACGTCGTGGAGGTAGTCGGAGAAGGCGTCGGCGACGGGGATCGCCTGCACCTGCACCGGAGCGAGCCACGGGGGGAACGCGCCGGCGTAGTGCTCGACGAGGACGCCGAAGAACCGCTCGATCGACCCGAACTTGGCGGAGTGGATCATCACCGGCTGCTGCCGGGTGCCGTCGGCCGCCTGGTACTCCAGCTCGAAGCCCTTGGGCTGGTTGAAGTCGTACTGGATGGTCGACATCTGCCAGGTGCGGCCGATCGCGTCGCGCGCCTGCACCGAGATCTTCGGGCCGTAGAACGCGGCGCCGCCCGGGTCGGGCACCAGCTCGAGTCCCGAGGCGACGGCGACGTCCTCGAGGACCTTGGTCGCGACCTTCCAGTCCTCGTCGGAGCCCACGAACTTGTCGGGCTTGGAGTCGTCGCGGGTGGAGAGCTCGAGGTAGAAGTCGTCGATCCCGAAGTCGCGCAGCAGCCCGAGCACGAAGTCGAGGAGGTGCTCGATCTCGGCGGGCGCCTGCTCGGGAGTGACGTAGGAGTGCGAGTCGTCCTGGGTCATCCCACGGACCCGGGTCAGGCCGTGGACGACGCCCGACTTCTCGAAGCGGTAGACCGAGCCGAACTCGAAGAGCCGCAGCGGCAGCTCGCGGTAGGACCGCCCGCGCGACCTGAAGATCAGGTTGTGCATCGGGCAGTTCATCGCCTTGAGGTAGTAGTCGCTGCCCTCCATCTTCATCGGCGGGAACATCGTGTCGGCGTAGTACGGCAGGTGCCCGGAGGTGTGGAAGAGCCCCTCCTTGCTGATGTGCGGGGTGCCGACGTACTCGAAGCCCTCCTCGATGTGGCGGGCGCGGACGTAGTCCTCCATCTCCCGCTTGATCACCCCACCCTTGGGGTGGAAGACGGCCATGCCGGAGCCGATCTCGTCGGGGAAGCTGAACAGGTCGAGGTCGCGGCCGAGCTTGCGGTGGTCGCGACGCTCGGCCTCCTCGATCCGGTGCAGGTGCTCCTCGAGCGCCTCCTTGGACTCCCACGCGGTGCCGTAGATGCGCTGGAGCTGCTTGTTCTTCTCGTCCCCGCGCCAGTACGCCGCCGCGCTCCTCATCAGCTTGAAGGCGGGGATCCGCTTGGTGGTCGGCAGGTGCGGGCCGCGGCACAGGTCGCCCCAGGCGACGTCGCCGTTGCGGCGGACGTTGTCGTAGAT
>JBAWHI010000180.1:0-3093 GCA_049593675.1 Nocardioides sp. | reverse complement strand
AGGGCCTTGATGCCCTGCTTGACGATGTCGTGGCTGGCGACGCCGGTCAGGGTGGCGACGAACGCCACGCCGCACGCATCGTGCTCGTTGCGTGCGTCGTACAACCCTTGGGGCGGCGGGAATGCGTGCGAATAAGGCACCGGGCATTCTCCCGTCGTCTCAGCGCCTCGCACACCCCACGACGTTGTCGGGCCTGCGCCGGCGGATCGGCCATGCATGAAGCGGTGCTGCGGGGGACGACATTGGCCCTAGCGGAGGGGTCAGGCTATCACCCGATCAGGAGGGTGGCGCACCGTCCGGGTCGTCCTGGACGGTCGGCTCCGGACGGTCGAGGTAGACCGTCTCCTCGCGGCCGGGGTGGCGTCGGGCGCTGACCACGAACCACACGAGGCCGACCACGAAGATCACGATCGAGGTCCACACGTTGAAGCGCAGCCCGGCCACGTCGTCGAGCTCCACCGAGTCGATGCGCAGCGCCTCGATCCACCCCCGGCCGAGGGTGTAGACCATCATGTAGAGCGCGAGCACCCGCCCGTGACCGAGCTGGAACCGGCGATCGGCCCAGATCAGCAGCCCGAACGCCGCGAGGCACCAGAGGCTCTCGTAGAGGAACGTGGGGTGGAAGGTGGTCCCCGGCGGGTAGCCGGCAGTGGCCGCGACGCCGTCGCTCACCGAGAGCGCCCAGGGCAGGTCGGTCGGCTTCCCGAACAGCTCCTGGTTGAACCAGTTGCCCCAGCGCCCGAAGGCCTGGGCGATCAGCACCCCCGGTGCCACCGCGTCGAGCACCGGGAGCAGCTTGATCCGCTTGCGCCGGGCGCCGAGGATCAGCCCGACCGCCCCGAGCGCGATCCCGCCCCAGATCCCCAGTCCGCCGCGCCACAGGTAGAGAGCCTCGATCGGGCTGCCTCCGTCGCCGAAGTACAGCTGGTGGTCGGTCAGCACGTGGTAGAGCCGCGCACCGACGATGCCGAACGGCACCGCCCAGATGGCCAGGTCCTGGATCTCACCGGCCGTGCCGCCCCGGGCCACCCAGCGTCGCTCGCCGATCCAGATCGCGGCGACGATGCCGAGGATGATCGCGATGGCATAGCCGCGCAGCGGCAGCGGGCCGAGGTACCAGACCCCTGAGTCGGGGCTCGGGATCGCCAGGACAGTGAGCATCGGGACCTCAGTCGTTGAGCAGGGTGTGGATGTCAGAGGCGTAGTCGGACGACGAGGTGTCCTCGCTCCAGAAGATAGTGCCCTCGTCGGCTCCGTCGATCCCGGTGATCGTGGTGCCGTGGGTGACGTCGTAGCCGCCCGACGGGAGCTTCTCCCCCTGGGTGACGCCGACGCCGAGCGGCAGCGCCACGTCGACGATGGTGTCCAGGTCGCCGGTCAGCCCGATGAACTCCGGGTCGAAGCGCGGGAGGTAGCGCGCGATCGCCTCCTCGGTGTCGCGCGCCGGGTCGGTCGTGACGTACACGACGTCGATCCGCTCCCGGTCGGCATCGTCGAGCCGGGCCATCGCCGACGCGAGGTTGGCCAGCACGGTCTGGCAGATGTCGGGGCAGTTGATGTAGCCGAAGAACACCAGGGTCAGGTCCTTGTCGGTGTCCTCGGTCAGCGAGTAGGGCTCGCCCTCGGTGTCGGTCAACGGTGTCGACGCGACCTCGAAGGGGGGATCCAGCACGCTCCCGTGGAGCGCGCCCGGCTCGGTGTCGTCACTGCCGCAGCCGACCAGCACGGTGGCGAGGAGGGCGGCGGCCAGGGCGCTGACGACCGCCCTACGCACGCCGGACACCCCGCGCGAGGTCCTCGGTCAGCGCCGTCAGCGCTCGGAGGCCGGCGGCCCTGTCGTCGGGATGGTCGAGCAGCGTGCGCACGAAGGCCGAGCCGACGATGACGCCGTCGGCGCCGATCCCGTCCCGGGCGGCGACCTGCGCGGCCTGGTCACCGTTGCTGATGCCGAGCCCGACGGCGACGGGGAGGTCGGTCGCCGCCTTGGTCCGGGCCACGAGTGGTCCGGCCAGGTCGGAGGTCGTCGTGCGGGTGCCGGTCACGCCCATCACCGCGGTGGCGTAGACGAAGCCCCGGCAGTGACCGGTGGTCATCGCGAGCCGCTCGTCGGTCGAGGACGGCGAGACCAGGAAGATCTTGTCGAGGTCGTGCTCGTCGGCGGCGGCGATCCACTCGGGTCCGCTGTCCGGTGTGAGGTCCGGCGTGATCAGGCCCGCACCTCCCGCGCTCGCGAGGTCCGCGGCGAACCGCGCCACGCCGTACCTCTCCACCGGGTTCCAGTAGGTCATCACCACCGTGGGGGTGCCGGTCGCGGCGACCGCCTCCACCGTGCGCAGCACGTCGGAGGTGCGAACGCCGCCCTCGAGGGCCTGCTGGGCGGCTGCCTGCACGGTGGGGCCGTCCATCACGGGGTCGCTGTAGGGCAGTCCGATCTCGATCACGTCGCAGCCGGCGTCGACCATGGCGCGCATCGCCTCGATGGACCCGGCGATGTCGGGGAACCCTGCCGGCAGGTAGCCGACCAGGGCGGCGCGCCCCTCGGCACGGGCGGTGGCGTAGGCGGTCGCGGTGCTCATTCGACGTCTCCGGTCTCGGCGTCGGGCTCGCCCAGACGGAAGTAGTCCAGGGCGGTGCCCATGTCCTTGTCGCCGCGTCCGGAGAGGTTGACCAGCAGGGTCTGACCGGGACGGTCGGCGGCGATCTTCAGGGTGCCCGCCAGCGCATGCGCCGACTCGATCGCCGGGATGATCCCCTCGGTGCGGGCCAGCAGCGCCATCGCATCCATCGCCTCGGCGTCGGTCACCGGCAGGTACGTCGCCCGCTCGACGTCGGCGAGGTGGGCGTGCTGGGGCCCGACCCCCGGGTAGTCCAGGCCTGCGGAGATCGAGTGCGACTCGACGGTCTGGCCGTCCTCGTCCTGGAGCACGAACGTGCGCGCACCGTGGAGGACGCCGCGCTCGCCCGCATGGATGGTCGCCGCGTGCCGACCCGTCTCGTAGCCGTCGCCGCCGGCCTCGAAGCCGTAGATGTCGACCTCGGCGTCGTCGAGGAACGCGGTGAAGAGACCGATCGCGTTGGAGCCGCCGCCGACGC
>JBAWHI010000179.1:0-1691 GCA_049593675.1 Nocardioides sp. | reverse complement strand
GTCCGGTCGCGGCCACGAAGGTCCCGGCTCCCCGCCGCGCCTCGAGCCAGCCCTCGGCGAGCAGCTGCTCGTAGGCCTGCTCCGGGACCGAGCGGCTGACGCCCAGGTCGGCCGCGAGGGCGCGGCTGCTCGGGAGGCGGTCGCCGCGCTCGAGGGTGCCGGCCACGACCAGCTCGCGGATCCGGCCGGAGAGCTGGACACCGAGCGAGCCCGGAGCGGAGCGGTCCAGGCGGACCGGGAGGGTGCTCAGCGTGCTCAGGGCGATCTCCTTGCGTCGCGTCGGGGGAGTGGCCTGACAAATCAGCGCCGGATTGGCCCGTGTCAGCAGGCCACTCGTCCTGCAGGCTAGTGCCATGACGACGTCGCTGTCTCCCACGGATCGCACCACCGTCGGCCGCGGCCGCAACCGGATGGTCGAGGACCGGGCCGACCTCCACGCCCTCCTCGACGACGCCCTGGTCGCCCACCTGGGAGTGACCCTCGGTGCGGACGGCCACCGCCACCCCCTCGTGCTGCCGACCGCCTTCGCGGTCGACCTCGACGGTCCGGACCGGGACGGCACCCTCTACCTGCACGGTTCCGTCGCTGCCGGCTGGCTGCGCACGGCCGCCGACGCCACGGTCTGCGTGAGCGTCACCGAGCTCGACGGCCTGGTGGCCGGACGCTCGGCCTTCCACCACTCGATGAACTACCGCTCCGCGGTCGTGATCGGGCCGGCGCGACTGGTCGAGGATCGCGACGAGCGACAGCACGCCCTCGACCTGATCGTCGACCACATGGTCCCGGGCCGGGCCGCGACACTGAGGGCCAGCACCCGCAAGGAGCTCGCGGCGACGGCGGTGCTCGCCGTACCCCTGCACGAGGCGTCGATGAAGGCCCGGGCCGGGGGGCCCGTGGACGAGCCCGAGGACGTCGATGCCGGCGTGTGGGGTGGGCACATCCCGGTCCGGCGGGTGCTCGACGCCCCGGTCCCGGATCCCGACGCGACCGGAGCGGTCCCGGGCGACGTCCTCGCCCGGTCGGCGGCTGGGTAGTCTCCCGCACATGACCCAGCGCACGCTCGTCCTGCTCAAGCCCGACGCCGTCCGCCGCGGCCTGGTGGGCGAGATCATCCGCCGCATCGAGGCCAAGGGCTACACCCTGGTGGCCCTCGACCTGCGCGACGCCACCCCCGACCTGCTCGCCGAGCACTACGCCGAGCACGAGGGCAAGCCGTTCTACGACCCGCTGGTGGAGTTCATGCTCTCCGGACCGGTCGTGGCGATGGTGCTCGAGGGCGAGCGCTGCATCGAGGGCTTCCGCTCCCTGGGCGGTGCCACCGACCCGACGGCGGCGGCTCCCGGCACCATCCGCGGCGACCTGGGTCGCGACTGGGGCCTGAAGGTCCAGCAGAACCTCGTGCACGGCTCGGACTCCGAGGAGTCGGCTGCGCGCGAGATCGGGATCTGGTTCCCCACGCTCTGAGTTTCGCCGGGTGCCATCGGGGCACCCTTGCGCCATGGAGTCCGACCGCCCCGTCGGCGATCCGTTCTGGGACGCCGTGCACCGGCGGCACCCCGACGTCGACCTGGTGCTGCTCGCTCCGGGCCGGCCGGGTGACGCCACCCCCGCGCCACCGTCGGCGGAGGACGCGGCGGTCGACGCGGCCGAGCCGGCCGTCGTGGACGCAGCTCTCGCCGCGGCGTCGGACC
>JBAWHI010000178.1:0-15380 GCA_049593675.1 Nocardioides sp. | reverse complement strand
GCCGTCCCCTGGTCGGCGAAGAGATGCGCGGGCAGCAACGGTCCGTGGACGCGTCGTACGCCGCGCGGAAGCGTCAGGGCGCCGAGCACGAGCACCGGGAGCACGAGCAGCAGGAACACCTCGTGCTCGGAGTTGACCAGGGCGGTGGGAGAACGTCCGAAGTAGATCATCGCGGACGTTCCGACGACGCTGGTCACGATCCCGACGAGGAACCATCCCACACTCACCGAGGCCGGGAGCCGCAGCGAGGAGCGGGACCGGGACGCGGTGAGCGCTGCAACGGCGGCGAGACCCGCGGCGACGAGGAACAGCACCATCACCGCGACCCACGCGCCGTTGACGTCGATGTCGAAGTGCTGAGAGATGCCGCCGAGGGACGCTGCGCCGATGTTCAAGACCGCCGACAACGCCATCAACGCTGCCCCGAAGAGCGCGGCGGTGACCGCTACCCGCACCCACGCAGCGCTCTGCGCCCGAGCCTGCGCCTGCGCGGTCTCCGGGTCGGCTGACTGCGGTCCGCTGATCCGATTCCACGGCCCCAGCGCGAAGCCCGCGGCCAGGGCGAGCACGAACGTTCCTGCGGCCGAGGGAACGGTGCCGCTCCACCAGCCGAAGTCGTGGGTGAACTTCTCCACGGTCATCGAACCGAACGCCGGCGGGTCGTAGGTCTCGATGCTCGTGAAAGCGACGTCGGGCTCCCCGGCGGCCAGGGCGACGACGAGGTAGGCGACGACGTAGGCGACCGCGATCGGCGTCCAGGTCTTCGGCGACCAGGCGCCTCCCGCGGCCAGGGTGAGGCGCGGCACCAGGAAGATCAGGCTCGCGACGACGATCTGCGCAAGGACGTACCACGTGGGGAGGCCGCGGCCGAACGCGTCGTTGACGAGGAATCGGACGAGCTCGCCGCCGAAGGAGATCGCCAGGACGGCTGCGGCCCCGAGGTAGAGCGCGGTCGTGAGCATCGCACCGGCCCGGTGCAGGGTCGGGAGGTCGTCGAACCTCCGCGGCACCACGACCAGTGCGAACCCGAAGCACGCGGCGACGACGCCGGTGCCGATGCCGCCCTCGAGAGGATTGGTGAGGTTGATGAGCTCGAAGAGGAAGGCGAGGACCAGGCTCAGCACCAGCGGAGCGGTGCACAGCGCCTTCGCAAGCAGGCTCGAGGCCGGCGTGATGCCGGGAACGCGGAAGGCTCCGAGGTACGGCGGCACCAGACCGAGGCAGGCGATGAGGATGGACAGGACCACCCACCAGTGGTCACTGGCGTCCTCGACGCTGCCCCCGCTGAGGTTCCACGGAAGGGCGAGCGCGACGAAGAGGGTCAGCAGGGCACCTGCGTCCAAGAGGATGTCGCGGACCCAGAACCCGGCGAACGGGTTGGCGGCGCCTGTCTGAGCAGGTGTCGGCGCTGCGAGGCCCGGTGTCGGCGTTGCCGTGAGTGCCGAGATCGGGGCCGGGGCTGCAGCCACCGGGGGCGCCGGCGGCGGCGGGAGCACCGGGGGCGCCGACGGCGGCGGCGGGAGCACCGTGGCCGCCGGGGACGGCGGAGGCGAAGGCGGAGGCGGAGACGGAGACGGCACACTGCCCTGGACGGGGGCGGCCTGTGCAGTGCCCGCGGCCGGGTCGACCGGTGCGGGTGCTGCGATGCCAGTCTCGAGCGTGGTCGCGGCGCCACACGCTCCGCAGAACCGGTTGCTCACCGGGGTGCCGCACGCGCCGCAGAATCGCTGTTCCATGGTGGTTCCTCCGCCTATCGGTACGGTTCAGCGCCTGCCGGGAAGGCGCCTGACCGCGCCGGCGACACCGGGAACCGATCTGCTCGAACCACGCCCCACGACAGCCCCCCAAGCCGTTCCAGCCACCCTCGCGGCGGCGCACCAGGACGCAGGCTACTTCGCACCGGCGCCGCCTGTGCGGACAACGGCAGGATCCGCGGCGGCCCGGTATCGCCGGCAACCCGGCCCGCTACCCTGGGAGGCGAGCTACCGGTCGCCGCTCCACGTGCCGTCCGGCCCGAGGGTCCAGGTGGTCGTGATCTGGACGAAGGGGTCGAGGCCTCCCAGCTCACGTGTCGTGTAGGAGTCGGCGTAGAGAACGCCCTCGGATGTGGTGATCGCGGTGCCGTTCAGCGTCGCTTCCAAGATCGCGGTGCTCGCTCGTCCGTACTGATTCCCGGGTCCGACGAACTGCCCGCTCAGCGGGTCGCCCGTGCGTTGAAGGCTGCCGTTGCTGACGTCGAACACGTTGATGAACCAGAGCAGGCTGGACTGGCCGGCACAGCAGCTCGCGATGGGGCTGCCGGAGCAGCGAAGCATCATCGCGACTTCGCGCTGACCGTCGCCGTCGAAGTCGGCCCAGCCGAGTACCTGGGACTCCAGGATGCTGGTGTGGTCGCCGCCGGGTTGGACCTGCTCGCCCTGGCCCTCGCGGAGCTGGATGCCGGTGGGCCCGTCCCAGCCCCCGGTCTCGTCGACGCAGGAGTGGGCAGGGACTGAGGAGTTCAGCAGCCGTGCGGTGCTCTCCGATCCGGCCTCGAGTCGCAAGGTGACACTCCCGCGGCCGTTCACAGCCTCGTCGGCACCATCGATGACGTGGCGGATCGCGGTCCGCAAGACCTGGACGAGTCCGATGACCTTGACGGCCTTGCCGAGGAGCTGCACGGCTCGCGCCGTCGAGACCAGGCGTGCCCCGCCTTCCTTGGCATAGGTGGCCGGGGACAGTTCGAGCAGCGAGTAGGCAGCCTCCGTGGCCTTCGCCGGGTCGGCCACCTGTGGGAGTGCGTCGGCGAACACGCACACGACGGTGTCCCACCATCCCGCGGGATCGTCCAGGCTGGCCGGGAGCTTGTCCGCGCAGGACTGGATCGCCCAGAGTGCGGCGAATCCCCCACGGTCGTCTCCACCGACGCCCACGAGGCTGATGAGCTCCTGTGCGAACGATATGAGGGTCGTCGTGGTGTCCACGTAGGCGGTCAGGCTCTGCTCGGAGTCGAGCTGGGGACGGCGGAACCCGACACTCATCTGCTCACCGCCGGCCAGCATGACCGGGTCATCCGCTCCGATGAACCCGGTCAGCGCTGCACCCAGGAGCGTGTCGGCGCCCGAGCGCCACAGGTAGTCCCCATCACCCGTGCGGGAGACCTTCAGGTAGGAGGTGCGGTTCGACTTCAAGAACACCTCGGCGCGCGACTCGCCCTCGGAGTCCTTGTTGTCCTTGAAGCACTCATGGGTGAGCAGCGGGTTGCCGAGCAGCTGCGCCCACGACAGGTTTGCCTCCTTGCAGTCGGGCGGCTCGGTCGTCCCGGTCACGACCCGTCCGGCTGTCTCGACCATCGATCTGACCCATGCCATCGGGTCCAGCCAGGCGGGCGCCCAGGAAGAGAACTCGGTAGTGGCGAACTCGAACCGGCCGCCGCGCGCGACGACGTCTCGGTAGACCCACTGACCGTCGTCGCTGATGTGGGCGGCCGCTGGCAGCCACTGCTGCTTGCCGCGCTGGCGCTTCGTCGCAGTGCGGTCCGCGGACGGGCTGGCGGTCCCCCCTGAGGTGGCGGCGGGTGAGAGCTCGGGGGCGGGGAAGGAGACGGCGAGGGGACGACGCAGCTTGCCCGGATAGGTCAGCTCGAATCCGCTGACCTGCGCGCTGCTCAGCGGGGCGGTGGCCGGAACGTCGAAGCTGGCGGGTGTCACGACTATCGCGCCGGCCGCCGTCACTGCTCCAGGTGGGCCGTCGACCGTGGTGCCGTCGGGTAGCTCGAGGTGGAACGCCTTGCCCGGGGTGACGTCCACCGTCACCGGCTGCGTCTCGGCGCCCCTGCCGGTTGCGCCCTGGGCCTCGGGGTCTCCGGTCGCGCGAGGGTCGCTGGTGCACGCCGGGAAGGCGATGCACATCGCGAGCGCGACACCGACCGCCGCGAGCCGGGTCCCACGAGCGGCTGAGGTCGGTGCGGCCGACCATCGCCAGGGACGCAGGTGGCGGTGGCGCTGGGAGCTGGGGTCCACGGGCGGGTCGCTTTCACGAGGTGGCGTCAGCGAAGGCTAGCCGCGCCGTTCCGTTCTCCGCGCGGAAACCGAACCGTCCGGTCCTCTGAACGGACCAGCTGCTGGAGACCGCCGGACCCCACCGAGGCCGGACCTCCCCTGCAGTCGACCCCGGAAAGCAGTCAAGGCACTTCCCGCGTCCGCGGAGAAGTGCCTCTGACCTGCTGCTGTTCGGTCGGGCTGACAGGATTTGAACCTGCGACCCCTTGACCCCCAGTCAAGTGCGCTACCAAGCTGCGCTACAGCCCGAACATCCTCTTGCGAGGACCGGTGCACACTATCGCAGCGGACCGGTCCGGACGGAATTGGGTCAGCCCATCGACTTCCGACCGTCGATGGACTCGCGGAGGATGTCCGCGTGGCCGGCATGCTGGGCGGTCTCCGCCGCGATGTGGAGCAGCACCCGACGTGCGGACCAGGACGCGCCGGGCTCGAACCAGGGCGCCGCCGGGAGCGGCTGCCTGGAGTCCAGGTCGACGGTGCGGATCAGGTCGTCGGTCCGGGACGCGACCTCGGCGTAGGCCGACAGCAGCCCGTCCAGCGTCTCGTCCTCGAGCATCCGGAAGCCCTGCTGGTGCTCGAGGACGGCGGCCGGCGGGTCGTTCCAGTCGATGTTGGCCCAGTCCACGTCGGGCTGCTCGGCCGGCCCGTCGACGATGAAGGTCGCCCAGGTCTGCTCGGTGGCAGCGACATGCTTGATCAGCCCACCGAGGCTGAGCTCACTGACGGTCGGCCGGGACCGGGCCGCGTCGTCCGAGAGACCTTCGACGGTGCCTCGGAACAGCTCGCGGTGATGGCCGAGCAGGTCACGGAGGTCGTCGCGTTCAGAGCTGGTCGCGGAGCTCGTCGAGCTGGTCATGCTGCCAGCCTAGGTGCGCCCACCGACACCGCCGGGGCATCGGCGCGGCCCTCTCACGGGCCCTCGTCAGGCGCTCCGTCCCAGTCGTCCATGTGGTCGGCGTACAGCTTCTCGACCAGGGCGACCTGCTCGTGCAGGTTCTCCACGGTCCAGTCGGCGGTCGAGACAGGCGGGAGGACCCGCACCTGCACCGTCCCCGGCGTGAGGATCATCGAGTGGGCCGGCATGATCTCTCCGGCGTTGCGGATGACGACCGGGACCATCGGCACCTGCGCCTGCATCGCCAGGTGGAAGGCCCCCTTCTTGAAGGGGAGCACCCGGGGGGTCGGCGAGCGGGTGCCCTCCGGGGCGATCACCAGGGAGGTCCCCGACTCCAGGCTGGCGAGCGCCGGTCCGAGTGCCTCCCGGGCGGCCACGTTGTCGGTCCGGTCGACGTAGGCGACGTCGGCCAGCCAGCCCATCGCCGCGAAGCTGGGGTCCTTGGAGAGCTCCTTCTTGGCCACGCCGGTGAAGTCGCGGCGCAGGAGCGCAGCGAGCACGACCACGTCGAGCTGGCTCTGGTGGTTGAAGACGAAGACCGCCGGCCGCGATCGCCAGATGTTCTCCTGGCCCTCCACCTCCAGGGTGACTCCTGCGGCAGCCAGCGAGAGCTCGGAGCCGATGGCGGCAGCGACCCGGAGCGCCGTACGGCGATCGCGGTTGACCAGGCCCATGCCCAGTCCCGTCGCGACACCTGTCGCCAGGCCGGCGAACGACGCCGCCGACCGGATCAGGTTGACCGCGGTCCGGCGTCGCTGGCGGTGCAGCCGGTGCACCGGCCAGCCCCTCTCCTCGGCCACCTGGGTCAGGGAGCTGTCGGGGTTGAGTGGCCGGGGGCGGCCTACGGTCTCCAGGTAGAAGACGTCCTCTCCCCCGTTGCCGTAGGCGTAGGACTCGCTCAGGTCCAGGCCGTGCTCCTCGGCGAAGGCCGTCACGGCCGCCGCCTTGCCGGGGCCCCAGAGGATCGGACCGTCCACCTGACCGGTGACGATGCCGTCCAGGAACTCGACCTCCGTGACGAGCAGGTGCACGATCCCGAGGTCCTCGGCGGCGGCCTGTGCCTGGAACCGCGTCGCCGAGGAAGCCAGGGCGACGGTGTGGCCGGCTCGCAGGTGGGCCCGGACGAGCCGGCGGGCGTCGGGATAGAGATAGCCCGAGATGCTGGAGGAGAAGAGCTGCTGCCCCATCTCCTCCAGCTCGGTCAGTGCGGTGCCTCGCAGGGCCCCCAGACCGATGCCGACCAGCCGGGTGACGTCGTGGCCCCGCTGCTGCATGTTGAAGACCTCGACCAGGGTGCCGATCAGCTCCTGCGGGCTGACCTCCCGGCTCGCCAGTCGCTGGCGGAAGTAGAGCGCTGCCGAGTAGCCCTGGATCAGGGTGCCGTCGAAGTCGAAGAACGCGCCGACCTCAGGCCCCTGCGGACCGGCCTCCACGGCAGCGATCAGGTCGTCGATGTCGCTCACGGTTCAGTCCTTCAGGGCGAGGGAGCGGATGACGGCGGTCGCCCGGACGGCTGCAGCCAGCTCGTCGGCGAGGTCCCGGCGCGACCGGCGGAGCTCGTCGCCGCCGGGCCCGAGGAGACCTCGGTTGTCGGCGAGCTTGAGCGCCCCGCCCATCAGGTCCTTGGAGATCGACTCCGGTGAGTGCAGGTCGTGCTGCAGCCACCGCTGGTGGGCGACACCGAGGCTCTCCGCGATCAGTCCGTCGCGGTCCAGGGGCGCGGCCGGCTCTCTGGTCACCAGCCGGTCGGCGACCACGCAGTAGGCCTCCAGGAACGGACCGATCACCCGGTGTGCCAGCAGCAGGTGGGAGTCCGAGAGCAGGTCGGTGACGTCGTCCATGCTGGGGCCCTCCTCGACCCAGTCGGGGCGGCCGAGAGCGGTCTCGTAGCGCAGCTTGGTGTCGAACTCACGCTTGGTCGCGAAGAAGAACTCGTACTTGAGCAGGTCGCGCAGCGCCAGGGCACGGGTCCAGGTAGCGCTCACGACGTCGGCGCCCGCGCCTTCCTCGGCGGCCTGGACGAGCGCGACCTCGAGGATCGCGCGGTCGATGAAGTAGTGGGTCACCGTGTTGCGGTAGAACGCCGCTTCGTGCTGCCGGTCCGGCGCGATCGCGTACACAGGCTCGAGCCCGCCGGCGTACTCGACCACGACGCCCTCGCGCACCAGCGTCGCCAAGGCCTTGCGGAGCCCCTCGGGTCGCCCGAGATCGACGTCGGCGGTGAGCGGCAGCTGGCGGCGACGCACGTAGGCCACGAGCGGGTCGAGGACGGCGAGCGTCTCAGCCAGCGTCATCGCCCGGCCGTCGTTGTCGAGCAGCCCGAAGGCCACCAGCGCCGACGGGGTGATCGGGGTGGCGGCGTTGATCCGGTGGGCGACCTCGAACGCGACGCGGGGAACGACCTCGGTCAGGTCGTCGGTGTCCGCCCGTGAGCCGGCGTCCGCCAGGGCCTCCCGCAGCGACAGCGGCGGACCGAACCGGACGTGCACCCGCCCCCGTCGCCGCCCCTGCGCGCGGGCGAACCGGACCAGCCAGGTCAGGCTCTCGGGCGCCTTCGTGCCCCCGCTCTCCTCCTGCGAGAGGGCCGAGACCTCGTGCTGCTGGTCGTAGACGATCGAGACCGGCACGAGGTAGGCGTCGTCGGAGTCGCTGCCGTTGGCGCGGAAGGCGTCCACGAGGTAGCGCAGCACCCCCATGCGGGGAGGACGGAGCTTGCCGGTGCGGGTGCGTCCCCCCTCGAAGTACCACTCGAGGTTGGCGTGCTGGCGCAGCAGGAAGCCCAGGTAGAGGCGCAGCATCGCCGGATAGACCGGGTCGTCGCGGCTGGAGCGCCGGATGAAGATCAACCCACTGCGCTTGCCGAGCTCCGAGAGCGGCCACATGGCGAGGTTGATCCCGCCGAGCGTGTAGTTGGCCGGGAAGCCGTGCTTGTTCGTGGCCGCCCGCAACACCAGGGGGTCGAGGTAGGAGCGGTGGTTGGGCAGGAACACGAGGGAGTGCCGACGCCCCAGCTCGGTCAGCTCCTCGAAACTGCTGGTGTCGACGTCGACCTCGTAGGAGCGCGTCAGCCACCGCCCCATCCGGTCCCAGGTCCGCGAGGCCGACTCGTCGACGTACGCCGACATCTCGCTCAGCGCGGTCTCCGCGTCGGCACGCAGATCGGCCTCGGTGCGTCCGGTCCGGTCCACCAGGTCAGCGATCGTCTCGGCGAACTGGGGCGCACCCATCACCAGCTCGACGGCCCGGCGTTCACGATCGGCGTTGCCCATCTGTGCAGCCTAGTGTCGTAGGTCACCATGCCGCTGGGTCTTGCCGCCACGATGCCCCGGCCCGAGCCGTCCCCCCGGGATCTCGGCGCTAGCGCTTGCGCTTCTCCCGCGGCCGCTGCTGCAGGACGATCGGGGTGCCGACGAAGCCGAACTCCTCGCGCAGCCGGCGCTCGATGAACCGCTCGTACGACGCGTCCAGCTTGCCGCTCGTGAACAGGATGAACATCGGCGGCGCCGTCGTCGCCTGCGTGCCGAACAGGATCTTGGGCTGCTTGCCGCTGCGCACCGGGTGCGGGTGCTCGGCCACCAGGCGACCCAGGAACCCGTTGAGTGCCCCGGTCCCGACCCGCGTCTCCCAGCCCTCCAACGCCCGGTCCAGCGCGGGGACCAGGCGGTCCACGTGCCAGCCGGTGCGTGCGGTGATGTTGATGCGCGGTGCCCACTGCACCTGCACCAGCTCGCGCTCGATCTCGCGCTCGAGGTAGTAGCGGCGCTCCTCGTCGACCAGGTCCCACTTGTTGAAGGCGATGACGAGGGCACGCCCGGAGTCACGGACCGTCTGGATGATCCGGATGTCCTGCTCGGAGATGGACTGCCCGGCGTCGACGACCAGGACCGCCACCTCGGCCCGCTCGATCGCGGTCGAGGTGCGCAGTGACGCGTAGTACTCGTGCCCCGAAGCCTCCTTGACGCGCTTGCGGATGCCGGCGGTGTCGATGAAGCGCCAGGTCCGTCCGCCGAGCTCGATCATCTCGTCGACCGGGTCGACGGTCGTGCCGGCGACGTTGTCGACGACGACGCGGTCCTCTCCGGCCAGCCGGTTCAGCAGCGACGACTTGCCGACGTTCGGCTTGCCGACGATCGCGATCCGGCGCGGGCCACCGACCTCGGCATCGCGCTCGGGGGGCGGCTCGGGGAGCGCGGCGAGGATGGCGTCGAGCATGTCGCCCGAGCCGCGGCCGTGCAGGGCGGAGACCGGGAACGGCTCGCCGAGCCCCAGGTTCCACAGCCCGTACGCCTCTGCCTCGGTGCGCTGGTCGTCGACCTTGTTGGCTGCGAGCACGACGGGCTTGCCGGACTTGCGCAGGATCTTCACGACCGCCTCGTCGGCGTCGGTGATCCCGACGGTGGCGTCGACGACGAAGAGCACCGCGTCGGCGAGTCCGACGGCGATCTCGGCCTGGGCGGCGATCCGCTCGGCGAGTCCGCGCGCGTCGGGGTCCCAGCCGCCGGTGTCGACGACGGTGAAGGCTCGGCCGGTCCAGTTGGCGTCGTAGGACACCCGGTCGCGGGTCACGCCGGGGACGTCCTCGACGACCGCCTCACGGCGGCCGATGATCCGGTTGACCAGCGTCGACTTGCCGACGTTGGGTCGTCCGACCACAGCGAGGATGGGCAGGGGGCCGAGCGCCTCGGTGGCAGGCTCGAGCTCGGTCATGGTGCTCCTTGGTCGGTGACCCCGGTGTCGGGGTCGGGATCGTCGTCGGACGGCGGCAGCGGGCCGGGGAGTTGCCTCCCGGTCGACGCTTGCGCCCGGTTCAGCTGAACCAGCATGTGCTCTCGCAGCAACAACGAGGTCTTCTCCACTTGTTCCCGTGTCCGGGGCCACGGGGTCGGGTCGACGCGGTACGCCTCGCCGAACACCATCTCGATCCGCGCTCCGCGGTTCGGCAGCGAGCCGCTGGTGCCGCCCACCTCACGGCTGCCGAGCATCGTCACCGGGATCACCGGTGCGCCGGTGATGAGCGCGAGGTAGGCCGCCCCACGGTGGAAGCGTGCCAGGTCGCCGGCTCCACGGCTGCCCTCGGGGTAGATGCCGATCGCCCGGCCCTCCCGCAGGGCCCGCAGGCAGGTCTTCACCGCGCGCGGGTCGGTGCGGAACCGGTCCAGCGGGATCTGTCCGGAGCGCCACAGGAACCAGCCGAGGAAGCCGCGGAACATCTCGACCTTGGTGAGCGCGTGCACGGGACGGGGGGCGAAGATCGCCAGTAGCGGGCCGTCGATGATCCCGACGTGGTTGGAGGCGAAGATCACCGGCCCGGAGACCGGCACGTTGCCGGGGTCGGCGACGTGCACGGAGAACCGGCGCCGGAAGAGGAAGGCTGCGGGCCGGCGCAGGGTGTGCAGCAGGAAGCGCGGAGCGCTCGGGACCCGGTCGCTCCGGGGCGGTTCGAGATGCCCGTCCTGCGTCGTCACGTGTCCGCCTCGGCGGCCTCGGCGAGCCCGACGACGAGGCCGATCACCTCGTCGAGGGTGTGCCCGGTCGTGTCGATGTGCACCGCACCGTCGGCCATGACCAGCGGAGCGGTGGCTCGCCCGGAGTCGATCCGGTCGCGCGCCAGCAGCGACTCCTGGGTCGCCGCCACGTCGGCACCGCCCTGCTCCGCCGAGCGCCGGGCCGCGCGAGCGGCCGGATCGGCGCTCAGGTAGACCTTGACCGGCGCGTCGGGGGCCACGACGGAGCCGATGTCGCGCCCCTCGACGACGATCCCGGGCCCGGTGGTCGCGCGGTCGATCGCGTCCCGCTGGAGCTGCAGCAGCCGGGAGCGGACCTCGGGCACCACGCTGACCGGCGACACCGCGGCGTTCACGTCGTCGCCACGGATCGCCTCGGCGACGTCGGTCCCGTCGACGGCGATGGCCGGGTGGAGCGGGTCGGTCCCGGAGTCGATCTCGGGCTCGGCACAGCGCGCGGCGACCGCCGCGGTGTCGTGCACGTCCACGCCCTCACGCAGCAGCCACCACGTCATCGCCCGGAACATCGCGCCGGTGTCGAGGTAGGCCAGACCGAGGCGGTCGGCGACCCCGCGTGACGTGCTGGACTTCCCCGAGCCGGAGGTGCCGTCGACGGCGACGACGAGGCCGGTCCGGGTGCCGGTCGCGGGGGTAGGGGTGGGGCTGCTCACGGGCCGAGAGCCTACCGGTGCGTCACCCATCCCCGAGACTCCAGCGACCCCAGCAGGTGGTCGGCGCGAGTCTCGTCCACGACGAGCTCCACCAGGCCGACCGGCCGGCCCGGGTCGTGGTCGATGTGGACGTCCTCGATGTTGACCTCGCTCGCCCCGGCGTCGACGAACAGCCGGGCCAGCTCTCCCGGGTGGTCGGGCACCGAGACGAACACCGAGCGCATCGGCCGCGCCGGACCGCCGTGCTTGCCGGGGATGGCACGGGTCCCGGCCACCCCCTCGCGCAGCACCGCCTCCAGTCCCCCGCGGTCGGCGTTGGTGACCGCGTCGATGAGGACGTCGAGCTGGCCCCGCACCTCGCCGAGCAGGCTGAGCACGGCGTCGGCGTTCGCCGTGACGATCTGGCCGTAGAGCACCGGGTCGCCGGCCGCCACCCGGGTGACGTCGCGGACCCCCTGCCCGGTCAGCGCCAGGTGCCCGTCAGGCGCCTTGGCGAGCCGGGCCGCGACCAGGGAGGCGAGCAGGTGCGGCACGTGCGAGGTGCGGGCGACCGCGCGGTCGTGCTCCTCGGGGGTGAGCCGGACCGGTACGGCGCCGCAGAGCGCCACGAGCTCCTCGACCAGGGCGATCGACTCGGGCGCCGAGCCCGCGTGTGGGGCGATCGCCCAGGGCCGGCCGTCGAAGAGGGCTGCGCTCGCCGCGAGCGGGCCGGACCGCTCGCTCCCGGCCATCGGGTGGCTGCCGACGTACCGCTCGGCGCCGGGGCGGCCGGTGACGGAGGCCAGGGGCCCGGTCTTCACGCTCCCGACGTCGGTGACGTGGGCCTGGGTGTCCTCGAGCACCCGCACGATCTCGGCGCCGAGGTGGTCCGGCGGGACGGCGACGACCACCAGCTGCGGTCGGTCCCCTGCCGTGCGCGCCCGCCCGGCGCCGAGCCCGGACGCGGTCCGGACGTGCTCCGGGGACGTGTCGGTCAGCAGCACCTCGATGCCGGCGCGCACGCAGGCCAGGCCGATCGACGTGCCGAGCAGTCCGGTCCCGACGATCTCCACCGGACCGGTCAGCAGCGACCCAGGGTCACTGGTCATCGGGGACTTCTCGCACCCGGGACAGGTCGCGGCGCAGGGCCGCGGCGCCGTGCAGGTAGACGTGGGTGATGTCGGCTCGCGGCAGGTCGGTCTCGACGTGCGCCATCATCCGCACCACCCGCGGCATCGACCCCTCGATCTCGAGCTCGCGAGCGCAGATCAGGGGGATGTCGTCGAAGCCCAGCCGCCGCGCGGCATAGGCAGGGAACTCCGAGCGCAGGTCCGTGGTCGAGGTGAAGATCACCGAGATGAAGTCGTCGACCTCGAGCCCGTTGGACGCCATGACGTCGGCGACCATCTCGGCCACCCGCTCCAACAGGTGGTCACGGACGTCCTCGTCGAGCTGGGTCGCTCCTCGCACTGCTCTGACTGCCACCCCGCAAGGCTAGCGAGAGGGCGTCGAGTGCCGGCGGGCCGTCTCAGGACGGCTGGTAGCTGCCGAACGACCAGTGGTTGCCCTCGGGGTCCTCGACGCTGCCGCCGCGACCGCCGTAGTCCTGATCGACCATCGCCCGGGTGACACGCGCGCCGGCCGCCACCGCCCGCTCGAAGACCGCATCCGGGTCGTCCGTGACCAGGTACGCCGCCGATCCCCCGACGTTGGAGACGGCGCCGTCGTCTCGGCGGGTGCCGAACATCACGCCGCCTCCCCCGGGCCACAGCCACTCCGCGTGCACGACGACCGCGGGGTCGCTGTCGTCGCGATAGGTCGCGTGCTCGACGAACCCGACGGTCGAGAGCCAAGCGATCATCGCGTCGGCATCGGTGAAGGACATGGTGTGCCACAGCCGGACATCGGCGGCGTTGGGGTGTGAGGTGCTCATGGCGCTCACCCTCGCGTGCCGGACCCGGCCGTGTCTTGGACGAACGGGAACTCCTCGCGCAGCCAGGTCGTCGGCGTGCAGCCGGCGAACGCGCCCCAGTCACGCGTCAGGTGCGCCTGATCGGCGTACCCGCACCGGTGCGCGACCTCGGCGAGCGGGACCCGGCCGAGCAGCGCCCGCGACGCCTCGAACCTGCCCAGCCGCTGGAGCTGCTTGGGCGACAGGCCGCACTCGGCGCGCACCAGGTTGCCGAGGTGTCGTCGGGTGAAGCCGACGTCGGCCGCGACCTCCTGCACGCTCGATCCCCGGGTGAGTCCGGCGAGCGCCCTGCCGACCTCGGCCCGCGGGCGCGGCTCGTCGCATCGGGCCAGCTCAGCCAGCAGGGAGCGGGCCACCACGGTGCCCCACCGCCTGCGCGGTGCCTCGTCCAGCCGTTCAGGGAGGTCGCGCAGCCACGGAGCGACGTCGTCGACCTCGAGCAGCTCCCCCGCCAGCTCAGCGGCGGGCCGTCCGAGCAGGGCGCGGGCACCCCGTGTTGTCAGCGCGAGCTGGACGCCACTCTGGTGCCCGGCGTGGTGGATCTCCGCCGACTGGGCATGCAGCCCCGCGACCGCCGACCACCGCTGGGCCCGGCTCTCCGGCCGGTCGCGCCATCCCACATCGAGCGGCTCACCGACCGGCAGCACGAAGGTGAGCGTGGTGCCCGGAAGCCCGCGGTGCACGCCCGGTCCTCCGAGATCGACGTCGTAGGCGACCAGGGACGCGACGTACGGCGCGAGCGCCGCGGCCGCTCCTGATGCCGTCCCGGGGACGGCGCGTGGGGCCATGTCCTCAGAATAGTCACCCTTCGGGGTGGAGTGGTTCGCGCCTCTCACCCTCCCCGAACGTGTAGAACGGCGGGGTGCCCCTCTCCGAGACCCTCACGATCGACGTCGAGCGCTGCGGCGACACCGCGATCGTCCGCTGCGCCGGAGAGCTCGACCTGGCCACCGTCGGCGCACTGCGCGAGCAGCTCGTCGAGACCCAGATCGACGCGCCGACGCGGCTGATCGTCGTGCTCGACGACGTCACCTTCCTGGACTCGCTCGGCCTCGGCGCGCTGATCGGCGCCCACAAGCGGGCCCGGGTGCTCCAGGGTGAGCTGGTGGTGGTCTGCACGAGCCCACCCGTCCTGCGGGTGTTCAGCGCGACCGCTCTCGACCACGTGCTCCGCATCGTCGACACCGTCGACGAGGCCCTCGCACCCCGCTGAGCCGGGCCTGACCGCGTGCCGATCGAGCCTCAGAGCTCGGCGCGGTCCAACAGGTCGCCGAGCTCGGCCAGGGTGAGGTCACGCATCTCGCCGCTCGCGAGCCGGGCCAGACGCACGGGGCCGATCGCCGTGCGGGTCAGCCGGCGCACCGGATGGCCGACCTGGTCGAGCAGCCGCCGGACGATCCGGTTGCGCCCCTCGTGGATGACCAGCTCGACGATGGACTTCGACGCCGTCGCCTCGACGATGCGCGCCGCGCGGACCGTGACCGGTCCGTCCTCGAGGGTGACCCCCGCCAGCAGCTGCTTGATGGTCCTGCGGAAGACCTCACCGTCCACCTCGGCGACGTAGGTCTTGTCCACCTCGTAGGACGGGTGCGCCATCCGCTGCGCGAAGTCGCCGTCGTTGGTGAGCAGGATCAGCCCGGAGGTGTCGGTGTCGAGCCGGCCCACGTGGAAGAGCCGCTCGGGACGGTCGGCGACCAGGTCGGTGATGGTGCGGCGCCCCTGCGGGTCCGACATCGTCGACACCACCCCGGTGGGCTTGTTCAGCACCAGGTAGACGTGCGGCGAGACCGGCGGCAGCCGCTTGCCCGAGACGCGGATCACCGCCGTCGTCGGGTCGACCTTCGTGCCGAGGCGGGTGACGACCTCCCCGTCGACGACCACCTCGCCGGCGAGCATCAGCTCCTCGCACTTGCGACGGGAGGCGACGTTCGACTGCGCCAGCAGCTTCTGGAGGCGGATCAGGCCGTCGTCGTCGGTGGGGACCTGGCTCATCGGGAGGCGTCCTCGGGGGTCTCGGCCGGCTGCGACTCGTCCGGCTGGGCGTCGCCCACGGGTCTGGCCAGTCCGGCGACCTCGGCCAGCTCGTCCTCGAAGTCGTCCATGGCGGGCAGGTAGGGCGCGAGCTCGGGCAGGTCGTCGATCGAGGTGACCCCGATCCGCTCGAGGAAGTACTGAGTGGTGCGGAACAGCGCCGCCCCGCTCTGCTCGTCGGACCCGGCCTCCTGCACCAGCCCGCGCGAGATCAGCGTGCGCATCACTCCGTCGACGATGACGCCACGGATCGCGGAGACCCGGGCGCGCGAGACGGGCTGGCGG
>JBAWHI010000177.1:0-5783 GCA_049593675.1 Nocardioides sp. | reverse complement strand
CAGCACCCCGCGGCCCGGGAAGCGACGCCGGTGCAGCAGGTGGGCGGCCGGCACCCCGAGCAGCACCGCGAACGCCGTACCCGCCAGCGACGACCAGACGGTGAACCAGATGACGCGGTGCACCCGCAGCCGGGCGAGCACCTCGGCGACGGCGCCCGGGTCGAAGGCGCCGTCGACGACGAAGCCCTCGGTGATCATCCCGGCGACCGGCAGGACGAAGAACACGCCCAGGACGGCCAGCGGCACCGCCGCCAGGCCGACCAGGGTGAGGGGCCTCGCCAGGCTCGGCCACCGAGGACGGGTCATCGGGAGGTGAGGTCGCTCCACTCGCGCAGCCACTCGTCCCGGTGCTCGTCGATCGCTGCCGGGTCGACCTCCCAGGGGCTGGCCGGCTGCTCGGCGAACTGCGCCCACTCCTCGGGGAGCTCGACCGAGGCGTCGACGGGGAAGACGTACATGCTGGTCGGCAGCGCGGCCTGCACGTCCGCGGAGAGCAGGAAGTCGATCAGCGCCTCGGCACCCGCCGGGTTGTCGGCGCCGGCCAGCACGCCGGCGTACTCCACCTGGCGGAAGCAGGTGTCGAGCAGCGCGCTCGTCGTGGACGTGGCGTCGGCGACGGTGAACGCCGGGGACGAGTCGTAGGAGAGCACGATCGGGCGGTCGCCCTTGCCGCCGCCCTGGGCGAAGTCGACCTGGTAGGCGTCCGACCACCCGTCGGTGAGCTTGGCACCGTTGTCCAACAGCTCGGTCCACCAGTCCTGCCAGCCGTCCTCCCCGTAGGCCGCGATCGTCGCGAGGAGGAAGGCCATGCCCGGCGAGCTGGTGGCCGCGCCCGGGGTGACGAACAGGTCGCGGTAGGCCGGGTCGACGAGGTCGTCGAAGGAGGCCGGGGGCTCGAGCTCCTGGTCGGCGAACCACGTCTCGTCCACGTTGACGCACACGCTCGCGTTGTCGACCGGGGTGAGCACGCCGTCGTCGTCACCCGGCAGGAGGTAGTCCTCGGCACCGGCGGGCAGGTCGGCCTCGTAGGGCGCGAACACCCCTTCGTCGACCGCCCGCGAGGCGAAGGTGTTGTCGACGCCGAAGGCCACGTCGCCGAGCGGGTTGTCCTGGGTCAGCACCAGCTTGTTCGTGAGCGCTCCGGCGTCGCCGGACGGGCGGACGACCAGGTCGTAGCCGGACTCCTGCTCGAACTGCCTCTGCAGCTTCTTGGGCAGGTTGAACGACTCGTGGGTGACCAGGACGACGGGGCCGCTGCCCTCCTCGACGTCGGCGGTGCTGGCGCTCGTGTCGTTCCCGAGGGTCGAGCAGCCGCTCGCCGCCAGGGCCAGTGCCGCCAGGGGTGCGAGTGCACGCATGGATCTCATCGTTGACTCCCTTCGCCGGTACTAACCGGAGCAGGTTCAAGGGTCTGCGGCGGATCCGCACTCTCAGCACGCGTGGCGTGCTCCCCTGTCGTGTAGTTGCGAGGGTATCGCCTCACCTGGTGAGCGTGACGACCGCGTCCAGCCGCGCCAGCTTCGCGGGGTTGCGCACGAGGTAGAGCCCCGTGACCAGGCCCTCCTCCATCACCATCGAGGCCACGGTGTCGAGCTCGCCGTCGACCACCACCCGCAGCGCCGGGGCACCGTTGACGACCACCACGTCGGCCGTCGCGGCGACCCCCGAGGTCACCCCGGCCAGGAAGCGCAGCACCTTGTCGCGCCCCAGGATCGGTCGCAGCGCCGACTTCCTCGCGCCACCGCCGTCGGTGACCAGCACGACGTCGGGCGCCAGCACGTCCACCAGGGCCTGGACGTCGCCGGTCGAGACGGCGGTCAGGAAGCCCTGCATCGCCCGGTCGTGCTCCGACGCGCTCGACACGCCCCGAGGCCGCCGCTCCTCGACGTGCCCGCGCGCCCGGTGCGCGATCTGGCGCACCGCGGCGGGGGTCTTGTCGACGGCGACCGCGATCTCGTCGTACCCGAAGTCGAAGACCTCGCGCAGCACGAACACCGCCCGCTCGGTCGGCCCGAGCGTCTCGAGCAGCGCGAGCATCGCCATCGAGACGCTGTCGGCGAGCTCGACGTCCTCGGCGACGTCGGGGGTGGTGAGCAGCGGCTCCGGGAGCCACGGGCCGACGTAGGACTCCCGACGACGGGCGTTGCTGCGCATCCGGTTGAGCGCGACCCGGGTCGCGATCCGCACCAGGTAGGCCCGCTGGTCGCGCACGGTCGCGAGCTCCACGTCGGCCCAGCGCAGCCAGGTCTCCTGCAGCACGTCCTCGGCGTCCACGGCCGACCCGAGCATCTCGTAGGCGACCGTGAAGAGCAGGTTGCGGTGCTCGACGAAGGCGTCGGTCGCACTCATGTGCTCGACGGTACGGCGAGCGGCAGCTCGCAGACATCCGAATATCCCTGGCTCTGGAGCCCGGCGGCGCTGTTGAACCGCGAGCGCATGTTCTCCAGCGCGACCATCTGCGTCAGCTCGACGACGGCCGGCGCCCCGAGCTGGTCGAGCAGGCTCGCGGTCATCTCGTCGGTCACCGTGAGCGGCGTGACGCTCATCGCCTCGGCGTACGCCATCACCTCACGCTCCAGTGGGGTGAACACGTCGGACTCCCGCCACCGCGGCACCTCGCGGACCTTGGCGAGGTCGAGCCCGTCGTTGTGCGCCATGAAGTAGCCGAAGTCCAGGCACCAGCTGCAGCCGATCACGCCGGCGCTCGCGAGCTGCGCATAGGACTTGAGCATCGGATCGAGACGGTCCCACTTCGCGACCTTGCCCTCGAAGCCGAGGACCGCCTTGAGCACCGGCTTGTGGTGGAAGTAGACCCGCGCGTTGTCGGGAACCTCCCCGAGGACGCGGCGGGCGTATCGGGTCAGGAAGGCCCCGTAGGGACCGGTGATCGGGGCCTTCGGGATGCGGAACGTGCTGGGCATCGGAGTCTCCTTCTGGATCGGTTGCCCACGAGACACCGCCCGGCGTCGATCTGTGACAGCCTGCCGGCCATGATCACCGTCACCGCCGTGCCGTTCGACGCGCTGGATCCCGCCGCGGCGTATGCGGCATGGAAGCTCCGTCAGGACGTCTTCGTGGTCGAGCAGGCGTGCGCCTACCCGGACCTCGACGGCCGCGACCCCGAGGACGCGACCCGGCACGTGCTGCTGCGCGACGGGGATGAGCTGATCGGTTACGCGCGCGTCCTCGACGACGGCGACGTGTGGCGGATCGGGCGGGTCGCGCTCGTCATCGAGGCCCGGGGCCGCGGGCTGGCCGAGCCGTTGGTGCGGACGGCGCTGGAGGTCTCCACGGGTCGCGACGTCGTCCTCGACGCCCAGTCGCCGCTGGCCGGTTGGTATGCGGCCTTCGGGTTCGAGGTCTGCGGCGCGGAGTTCCTCGAGGACGGCATCGCGCACCTGCCGATGCGGCTCAGTCGCTGACCGCTGCGAAGAGCTGCCCGTCGGGGCTCTCCTCACGGGTGGCCCGTCCCTGGGCGACCAGGAGATCGAGGTGGGCCTTGGTCTCCATCGCCGCCATCCCCTGGCTGAACTCGTCCAGCTCGGAGTAGGCCTTCTCGTGCCGGGTCCAGCCGAGCTCGTGCGCGACGGCGAAGCCGGTCGCCGGGCCGCCCTCCAGCGCCGCGAGGCTGAGGTCGAGGCGCCGGTCGTGGAAGGCGAGCAGCTCGTCGACCCGAGCGTGCGACGAGGGTGCGACCGGCCCGTGAGCGGGCAGGACCTGCAGGTCGGGAAGGGTGCGGACCTTGGTCAGTGAGGCCATGAAGTCGCCGAGCGGATCCGGCGTAGGCGGCACCGTGAAACCGATCGACGGAGTGATCGTCGGCAGCACGTGGTCCCCGGCGAAGAGCAGCCCGGCGCGCTGGTCGGCGAACACGAAGTGCCCCGGCGTGTGCCCGGGCGTGTGCACCGCATCGAGAGTTCTGGAGCCCACCGGGATCTCGTGGTCGCCGTCGAGCCAGGTGTCGGGGTAGCGCCACATCGCGAGGTCCGGACTGTCGGGCGCCCCGGCCGCCCAGAGCTCGGCGAGCTCGTGCGCACCGGCGGTGCGCAGCACGTCGAGGAAGGGGTTGCTGGCGAGGTCCGGGTCGTTGAGCAGCTCGAGCGCCGGCTTCTCGCCGAGGCCGAGCGCGACGTCCGCGCCGTACTCGTGGCCGAGCACGGTCGCGAGGGTGAAGTGGTCACGGTGCACGTGGGTCACCAGGAAGCGCGTGATGTCGCCGAAGCCGTAGCCGATGTCGCGCAGGCAGCGCTCCAGCAGGTCGCGCGCGACCTGGATCGACCAGCCGCCGTCGATGAGCGTCAGGCCGTCGCCGGTCTCGATCACGTAGACGTTGATCGCCTTGAGGCCGTCCATCGGGAGCGGCAGCGGGATCCGGTGGATGCCCTCGCAGACCTGCCAGGCGCCCTCCTTGCTCCAGTGCTCACCGGAGTCCGGCGAGACAGCGAAGGCCGTCGGAGTGCTGGAGGAGGTCACCGTCGGACCCTACGGCGCGATGTCGGGGAAGCCGAGGTCGAGGGTGGGCTGCTGGATGCCCCCGTCGATCTCGATCAGCTTGCCGGTCACGTACTGCCCGGCCTGCGAGGCGAGGTAGAGGACACCGGCGGCGATGTCCTCGGGCTCGCCGACCCGGCCCAGCGGCGTCTTCGTCTCGAGCTGGTCCATCATCGCGGGCTGACCCGCGACGTACTCCAGGGCGCTGGTCATGATCGAGCCGACGTAGATGCCGTTGACCCGGATCCGCGGCGCGAGGTCCTGGGCGGCCATCTTCGTCCAGTGCGCGAGCGCCGCCTTGGCGGTGCCGTAGGCGACGAAGCCGCGGTCGGCGGTGCGACCCATCATCGAGCTGATCGTGACGACGCTCTTCTGGGCCGACGGCCGGTGATCCTGGCCGTGCGCCCGGTGATCGAGCTTGTCGAGATCCTCGAGCATCAGCGGTACGGCGGCCCGGGTCAGCGCGTGTGCCGTGGTGACGTTGAAGCTGAACGCCTCGTTGAGGAACTCGTTGCTGGTCTTGAGGAACTCCGTCGGGAAGGTGCCGCCGACGTTGTTCACCACGGTGTCGAGCCGGCCGAACTCGTCGTACGCCGCCTGCGCCAGCCCGGCCACCGCGTCGAGGTCGCTCAGGTCGGCGGGGACGACGAGTGCGCGTCGCCCGGTCGCCCGGATCTGCTCGGCGACCCGGTCGAGCTGCCGCTCGGTGCGCGCCGATATCAGCACGTCGGCGCCCGCCTCGGCGAGCGCCACGGCCGTGGCGGCGCCCAGGCCGCGGCCCGCCCCGGTCACGATCGCCGCCTGGCCGGTGACCGAGAACCGGTCCTGGATGCTCATCGAGCGACCAGCCCCCGTCCGGTCACGAGCGGCAGGTCGAGCTCCGTGACGAGCCCGCCCTCGGCGTCGACGACGGCGGGCAGCGCGTTGACCAGCCGCTGCGCCGTGGTGATCATCCCGGAGACGTTGTGGTCGCCGTGCTCGCCGTGGTGGGTGAGGTCGAGCTGCATCATCGGCTCGCCGGTGACGACGACCCGGTAGCCACCGCCGCCCGCAACCGGCTGCGGCCACTCCGGCACCTGGTCCTCCGCGGTGCGGGTGACGTGCTCGAGCACGACGCGGGGCACGCCGTCGACGGTGCCGACCAGCTCGAAGCGGACCGCGCCCATGGTCCCGGCCGCGACGTCCCCGGACACGCTGGGCGTGTCGACCTCGGCCGCGCGACGGTCGACCTTCTCGACGAGCGGCTCGTCGAGCACGATGTCGAGGCCGGCGGCGATCTGACGGACCACGCT
>JBAWHI010000176.1:0-5035 GCA_049593675.1 Nocardioides sp. | reverse complement strand
TCGAGCACAACCACATCCCGGACCTGGTCCAGGAGATCCTGCGCGGCAAGGCGCTCGCCCGGATCGTGGAGTCGGCGGTCGTCAAGGACGCCTCCGGCAACGTGGTGGAGCTGAAGAACCTGCGCCCTGACGGCAGCATCGGCGAGCCCGACGCGGACGCCGACGCGGAGTCCGCGGCCGACGCCGAGCCTGCGGCCGAGGAGACCACCGAGGACTGAGTCCTCCCCGATAGGCCACTCGGTGTACAACTGTTCACCGAGTGGCCTATCGTCGTCCCATGACGACCCGGACGGGCCCTGGCTACCTCGATGCGCTCTCGCTGCTGAGCGAGGTCGGCGACGGTCTGGTCGTGCGCAGCCTCCGCGACACCCACGACGCCTGGGCCGACCGCCTGGGCGGCTACCCCGGGCGCGGCATCACCTCCGCGGTGTACGCCGGGGTGGGGCTCGGGCTGCGCGCGGCCTCGGTCGGTCTGGGCAGGGTGGCCGACACCGGCGTGGGGCCGCGGCTCGAGGACGGCGCCCGAGGCCGCTTCGTGAGCTCGGCGCTCAACGGGCTGATCGGCGACCGGCTCGCGACCGAGCGGCCGCGGATGGCCATCGCGATGGCCGCTCGGGTGGCCGGGCGCGACGTGCCGGCGACCGAGGAGGGGCTCGCGGCGGCGTACCCGGACGCGACCGGGCAGGTCGTGCTGTTCCTGCACGGACTGTGTGAGAACGAGTCCTACTGGAACCGCGGGCGCGAGCGCACCGGGACGACCTATGGCGAGATGCTCGCCGGCGCAGGCTGGACCCCGGTCTTCCTGCGGGCCAACACCGGTCTCGGCCTGCGCGCGAACGGCGTTGCGCTGTCGGCGCTGGCCCAGCGACTGGTGGAGGCGTGGCCGGTGCCGGTGAGCAGGATCGCCCTGGTCGGCCACTCGATGGGCGGCCTGGTCGTGCGCGCGGCCGGCGCGGTCGCCGGGGACGTCTCGGAGCCGTGGACCGACCTGGTCTCCGACGTCGTCACGCTCGGCACCCCGCACCTCGGCGCGCCGATCGCACGCGGCGTCGGCCACGGCAGCCGCGGCCTGGGCCGGCTGCCCGAGACCGCTCCTCTCGGGAGGGTCCTGGACTGGCGCTCGGTGGGCGTGCACGACCTCGTCGCCGGGCTGGCCGACGACGTCGCGCCGCTGCCGCACGCGCGCTACCGGCTGGTCGCCGCGACCGTCACGGCCCACCCCCGGCATCCGGTCGGGCACGTCGTCGGCGACCTGCTGGTGCGGACCCCGTCGGCCTACGGCCGCGACCGCAGCGGTCGCGAGCTCTTCCCGGGCGCCACGGTCCTGCACCTCGGGCGCACCGACCACTTCGGGCTGCTCAACCACCCGGAGGTGCACCGGGCGCTGCAGGACTGGCTCTGTGAGACTGAGCAGCGTGGCTGCTGACCGAGAGCTGTACGCCGAGGCCCAGGTGAGGGCCGACCCGGAGCGGGTCTGGGCGCTGCTCACCGACCTGTCGCGGATGCCCGACTGGAGCCCGGAGCTGGTGCGGATGGTGGCGCTGAAGCCGGGCGGACTGCGGGTCGGGCAGTGGTACCTCGGGATCAACCGGCGTGGCGCGGTCGTCTGGCCGACCCGGTCCGTGGTGGTCGAGGTCGACCCCGGCCGGACGCTGACCTGGGACACCCGCTCCAGCGGCGCCCGGTGGACGTGGGAGATCGCGGCCGACGGCGACACGACGCGGGTCGTGCACCGGCGACCGGTGCCGGCCGGCCTCACCCGGGTCTCGCAGGTCTTCGCGCCGCTGCTCCTCGGGGGATCCGAGGAGCACGCCGACGCCCTCGAGCAGGACATGGCGGCCACGGTCGCCCGGCTCAAGGCCGCCGCGGAGGCCTGAGCGGCCCGCTGCCGGTCCGGTGGCTTATCTGCTGTGGGCGAACACCGCGGGATTGCCCGTGGAAGTGTCGGCCCTTGCGGCTAGGGTCGTTTCCGTGACCCAGAACTCCAGCCCCCAGCTCAACGGCGGCGGGGGCATGAACGTCCTCGACGACCACATCTACCAGCGGTTGCTGCGCGAGCGGATCGTCTTCCTCGGCTCCGAGGTGCGCGATCAGAACGCCAACGCGATCTGCGCGCAGCTGCTGCTCCTCTCGGCCGAGGATCCCGAGGCCGACATCTTCCTGCACATCAACAGTCCGGGTGGCTCCGTCGACGCCGGCATGGCGATCTACGACACCATGAACTACATCCCCAACGACGTGGCCACCGTCGGCATGGGACTGGCCGCGTCGATGGGCCAGTTCCTGCTCTGTGCGGGCACCAAGGGCAAGCGCTACGCCCTCCCGCACGCGCGGATCATGATGCACCAGCCCTCGTCCGGCATGGGTGGATCGGCCTCCGACATCAAGATCCAGGCGCAGCAGTCGCTGCACATCAAGAAGGTGCTGCTCGAGCTCATCTCCGAGCACACCGGCCAGCCGATCGAGCAGGTCATCACCGACGCCGATCGCGACCGCTGGTTCACCGCCGAGCAGGCGCTCGAGTACGGCCTGGTCGACCAGGTCGTCAAGAGCGCGCGCGAGGCCGCCGACGAGGGCCGTCCGGCCCGGCAGAAGGGCTGAGGCATGAACTACTACATCCCGCAGTGGGAAGAGCGCACCTCCTACGGCGTGCGCCGCATCGACCCCTACGCGAAGCTGTTCGAGGACCGCATCATCTACCTCGGCACGCCGATCTCCGACGATGTCGCGAACGCGGTGATCGCCCAGCTGATGTGCCTGGAGTCGATGAACCCCGACCAGGACATCCAGATCTACATCAACAGCCCGGGCGGCTCGTTCACGGCGCTCACCGCGATCTACGACACGATGAACTTCATCAAGCCCGACGTGCAGACCGTGTGCATCGGGCAGGCCGCATCGGCCGCTGCGATCCTGCTCGCGGCCGGCACCCGCGGCAAGCGGATGGCGCTGCCGAACAGCCGGATCCTCATCCACCAGCCCTACACCGAGGGCACCTTCGGCCAGACCTCGGACATCGAGATCCAGGCCAACGAGATCATCCGGATGCGTGAGCTGCTGGAGAAGATGATCAGCGACCACAGCGGCCGCGATCTGGAGCAGGTCAGCCGCGACATCGAGCGCGACAAGATCCTGACCGCCGACCAGGCCGTCGAGTACGGCCTCATCGACGCCGTGGTCGAGTCCCGCAAGGGCACGCCGGCGCTGACCGGCTGACCGGCTGAGCGGTCCCTCGGCCCGTCGATCGCCCTCGTGTCCGGCGCCCGACAGGGGCCGGCACGGGGTACGGTCGGAGAGATTTGCCGCACGACTGGCTCGACCGCTCCACCAGCACAAAGATCGACCCGCACAGAGATCGACCCGCACAGATCGACCCGCACAGAGCTCGACTACCGGAGGATGACCGCCCGTGGCACGTATCGGTGACGGAGGCGACCTGCTCAAGTGCTCTTTCTGCGGGAAGAGCCAGAAGCAGGTCAAGAAGCTGATCGCCGGACCCGGCGTCTACATCTGCGACGAGTGCATCGATCTCTGCAACGAGATCATCGAGGAGGAGCTCAGCGAGGGCACCGAGGTCGGCCTCGAGGAGCTGCCCAAGCCGAAGGAGATCTTCGAGTTCCTCAACTCCTACGTGATCGGCCAGGAGCAGGCGAAGAAGTCGCTCGCGGTCGCGGTCTACAACCACTACAAGCGGGTGCAGGCCGGCATCCAGCCCATCTCGGGCAAGCACAGCAAGGAGGAGGTCGTCGAGGTCGCGAAGTCCAACATCCTCGTGATCGGACCCACCGGCTGCGGCAAGACCTACCTGGCCCAGACCCTGGCGCGGATGCTCAACGTGCCGTTCGCGATCGCCGACGCCACCGCCCTCACCGAGGCGGGCTACGTGGGCGAGGACGTCGAGAACATCCTGCTCAAGCTGATCCAGGCGGCCGACTACGACGTTAAGAAGGCCGAGACCGGCATCATCTACATCGACGAGATCGACAAGGTGGCCCGCAAGGCGGAGAACCCGTCGATCACCCGCGACGTCTCCGGTGAGGGCGTCCAGCAGGCGCTGCTGAAGATCATCGAGGGCACCACCGCCTCGGTGCCGCCCCAGGGCGGCCGCAAGCACCCGCACCAGGAGTTCATCCAGATCGACACCACGAACATCCTGTTCGTCGTCGGCGGTGCGTTCGCCGGGCTCGAGCACATCGTCGAGCAGCGGGTCGGCAAGAAGTCCCTCGGCTTCACCGCCGAGGTGCGCGGCAAGGCCGAGCGTGAGGCGGAGGACCTGATGGCCCAGGTCCGACCCGAGGACCTGACCAAGTTCGGCCTGATCCCCGAGTTCATCGGCCGGCTGCCCCTGATCGCGAGCGTCTCCAAGCTCGATCAGGAGGCGTTGGTCCAGATCCTGACCGAGCCGCGCAACGCGCTGGTCAAGCAGTACCAGAAGCTCTTCGAGATCGACGGGGTCGAGCTGGAGTTCACGCCCGACGCCATCGCGGCCATCGCGGACAAGGCGATGGAGCGCGGCACGGGCGCGCGAGGTCTGCGCGCCATCATCGAGGAGGTCCTCCTCCACGTGATGTACGACGTGCCCTCGCGCGGTGACGTCGGCAAGGTGATCGTGACCCGCGAGGTCGTCACCGACGACGTGGCCCCGACGCTGGTGCCGCGCGAGTCCGAGGCCAAGAAGAAGAAGTCCGCCTGACATCGAGCTGATCGGGACCGACCGCGGCGCCCGGGGCGGCTCACCATGACGAGAACAGGCCACGCGGGCTAGTCCATTCGGGCCATGTCGGGCCCGGGGCCTGGTGGCAGGGCCGTGGGACCGAAAGACTCCAGGGGATGACTCCGCCCGGCAAGCACCGTCTCTTCCTCGATCACCTGGCTCCGCTGGCCGCGTTCGTGATCGTGGTGCTCGCCTCGACGGTGATCCTCGTGCACGTGGCGCGCAGCGAGCCGGCGCCGCCCTGGCTGCGCCAGGACGTCTCCTCCGTGGTCGCCGGCGGCGCACCGCTCACCCGGCACCCGCCCGAGCGCGCCCCGGCCG
>JBAWHI010000175.1:0-4129 GCA_049593675.1 Nocardioides sp. | reverse complement strand
GGCTACAGCGTCCCGTTCCTCGACTACATCGAGAACGCGACGATCACCACCGTCCCGACCGACCTGGCCCGCACCGCGCTCGGGCACTCCGACTGGGTGGCCTACTTCGCCGGCATCGACTTCCCCGCCGGCCAGCAGCTGGTGACCACGCCGTTCCTCATGCTCGACGCCGCCGTGGTGGCGGCCTTCGGACTGGTCGGGATCGCGATGCGCAGCAACCCGCACCAGCGCTTCCTCACCTGGGGCCTGCTCACCGGCCTCGTGCTGGTCGGCTTCGGCTACGCCGACGACCTCGCCGGGTTCCTCGCCGCGGACCGCGTCGCCTGGCTGGACGGTCCGCTGGCTCCGCTGCGCAACCTCCACAAGTTCGACGTCGTGCTCCGCATCCCCCTCGTCCTCGGCCTGGCGCACGGGCTCGCCGTCCTGGCGACCTATGCCCGCGACCGGGCGAGCACCTGGTCGGTGCGCATCCTCCAGGTCGCCGCGGTGCTGGCCGTCGTGGCCCTCGCGCTGCCGTGGACCCAGGACCGGATGGCGCCGCGCGAAGGCGTGGTCGAGGTCCCGGACTACTGGTACGAGGTCGCCGACTACCTCGCCGAGCAGGACGACGGCACCGTCGCCCTCGAACTGCCCGCCGCGTCCTTCGGGGTCTACCAGTGGGGCAACGTCCACGACGACGTCATGCAGGGGCTGGCCGAGAGTCCGTGGGCGGTCCGCAACGCGATCCCGCTCGCCCAGCCGGGCAACGTCGCCTTCCTCGACGCCGTCAGCCGAGCCGTCGAGTCCGGCCAGCCCAGCCGGACGTTGGCGCCGTACCTCGCGGCCAACGGGGTGGGCCGGCTCGTCGTCCGCAACGACCTGGACCGGCTGCAGACCGGCGCACCGGACCCGGCCTACGTGCGCAGCGTGCTCACCCGGTCGCCGGGCATCTCGCTGGTCGAGTCCTTCGGCCCCGAGTCCGGGTCCCCCCAGTGGGCCTACGGCCCGGGCGGCCGGGTCCGGGTGGTGAGCGGCTCGGGCATCTCCGAGCGGACGGCCGCCGTCGACGTCTACGAGGTCGCCGATGCCACCGCCGGCACGCTGACGCCGGGCCCGCAGGTCCTCGTCGGCGATCCCGGGACCGGCCTCGACCTCGCGATGGCCGAGCTCGGCCCCGGGCCCCGCGTGCTGGCCGAGGACGCCGACGTCGATCTCGGCGCCGTGCTGAGCGACGGCACCAAGCGTCGCGAGGTGAACTTCGCGGCGGTCCGCAACAACCAGTCCGCCACGATGCCGCCGAACCAGCCCTACCGGCTGCGCGGGCCCGAGAACTCCCACCGCTTCCTGGAGTCTCCCGTGCGCTGGCAGACCACCGAGGGCTGGGCCCGCAACGTCCGTCAGGTCGCCGCCAGCACCTCGCAGGCCTACGCCGACGCGGTGCCGCCGCTGGAGATCGGCACCCACCCCGGGGCGGCGCTGGACGGCGACCCGGCGACCCAGTGGGAGTCCGCCCGCCACCTCGAGCCGGTCGGGCAGTGGTGGGGGGAGACCTTCAGCGACCCCGCGTACGTCGGGCAGGTGGTTGTGACGATGGGTCGCGACTCCGTGCCGGTCCAGGAGCTGCTGATCCAGGCCGGTGCGAAGTCGCGCACGGTCCGGGCACCGGAGCCGGGGCAGACCCGCACCTACGTGCTGAACGCACCGGGGGCGGGATCGCTGCAGATCACTGCGACCGGCTCCGCGTTCGGCCTGCCCGGGACGTTCGCGCTCGCCGAGGTCGAGGTGCCGGGCGTCGCCGCGCAGCGCTACCTCGACCTGCCCGTCCCGGACGACCGGTTCCCCCTCGACGCGGTCGCGCTGACCCGCGACCCCGACCACGCACCCTGCGTGATGGTCGAGGCGACCTATGCCTGCGACCTGTCGCAGATCTCGCCGGGCGAGGACGGTGACACGCTGGCGCGCCGCTTCCTCCCGCCGTACCAGTCCTCGTTCGAGCTCTCCGCGACCGGCTCGCTGCGGCGCACCGTGGACGCCAGCCTGCTGCTCTCCTCCGGTGTCTCGGTCACCAGTGACGCGCCGGTCCGGGAGGTGGCCAACAGCCCGGTCGCGCTGGCCGACGGCGACCTGGCCACCACCTGGATCGCGAACAGCTCCGAGGGTCAGGAAGAGATCGTGCGCCTGGCCTGGCCCGAGCCGCGCCGGCTCGGCACGATCCGGGTCCAGGTCGGAGCAGGGGCGGCGGCGGCCGAGCCGACCCGGCTGCTGGTGCGTGCCGGCGACCGGGAGGCGGTGGTCCGGCTCGACCGGGAGGGCAAGGGACGGCTGCCGTCCTGGCGGACCGACGAGCTCGCCCTCCAGGTGAGCGAGACCGAGGTCGCCTACGGGACCTTCGGCAGCGCCTTCGTGCAGCTGCCGGCCGGCATCTCCGAGCTGGAGCTCGGCGGGAAGTCGCTCAATCCCGACCCGCTCGAGATGCGCCGGTTCCCCTGCGGCTCCGGCCCGCAGATCACGGTGGCAGGACAGGTCCGCGACACCGCACTGCGGGCGAGCAGCCGCTCGTTGATCCGCGGGGCGAACGTTCCGCTGCGCGTGTGCGGAAGCGACGAGATCCTGCTCACCCAGCAGCCGTCCGCCCTGCTCGCGACACCGAACCCGCTGTTCCGCGTCGACTCGGCGACCCTGGCCCACGACGTGCCGCCCGTGGAGCCGCTCGCCGTGCCCGTGGACCGCGACGCCGGCGGGTCGCCCGACGCCGTCGACCTGCCGTCTCGCAGCACCGACTCGGTGCTGACGCTGTCGCAGAACCTGAACTCCGGGTGGAGCGCGTCCCTCGGGGGGCAGGAGCTCGACCCGGAGCGGATGGACGGGTGGAAGCAGGCCTGGCAGGTGCCGGCGGGCGAGGCGGGACAGGTCGAGCTGACCTACCGTCCGGCCGCGCCGTTCACGGTGCTGCTCGCCGGCGGGGCCGCGCTCGTCCTCCTGGTGCTCGCGATCGCCCTGTGGCCGCGGCGCTGGACCCGCAGCGCCACCGAGCAGCCACCGTTGACGACCGGACGGCCGGGCCTGCTCGACCTGGTCGTCGTGCTCGGCGCAGGTGCGCTGCTCGCCGGCTGGTGGGGCCTGGGCGCTGCCGGGGCCGGCGTGGCCCTGGGGAGCGCGCTGCGCCGCTTCGACGGGTGGTCGTGGCTGGCCGGCCTCGCCCTGGTCGTCGGCGCACTCGCGCTGAGCGCCGAGGTGCTCAGCCGGCAGGACTGGGCGGTCGTCTGGAGCCAGGCCTGGCTGCTCCTCGCGGTCTCGCTCGCGGTCGCCGCGCTGGCCGGTCAGCGGGCGGCGGCGTCCTCCTGGGGAGCCTCGGTCTCGCGGCGGGCGACGAACGCGGCGTTCTTGAAGCGCAGGATCGGGCGTTCGAGCAGGTAGAACGAGGCCGTCGCGAGCGGGATCGTGATGGCGAACGTCAGGGCGGCGACGGCGAGGTACCTGCCGGTGAAGTAGTCCAGGTCGAGCAGGTGGAAGACCAGGTTCAGCACGATCATGTGGATCGCGAAGATGCCGTAGGAGATCTCCCCGAGCCAGAACAGGACGGGCCCACTGAGCTGCCGCCGCACCCAGCCGTCCCGCTCCGGTCCGAACACCAGCGGCAGCAGGTACAGCCCGCTGGCCACGGCGTACAGGACGACCTTGGGGCCGGCCTCCCAGCCCTCCGGGGTGAGCAGCGTCCGCGGGCCGGCGATCGGGGTGGCGGCCAGGGCGAACACCGCGGTGGCGGCGATCCAGCAGCCGACGAGGTCCGAGCCCATCCGGTCCAGGACGTGGTCGCGCGGATGGAGCGTCAAGCTCGCGGAGACGGCCGAGAAGACGATCCCGACGACGAACCAGGGCAGGTAGCCGGGCAGCCACTGGGCGTAGTGCCCCTCGTTGCCCGGGATCTGGGCGGCGGCGGCCTGCCAGGCGACGCCGAGGGCGAAGAACGCCGCCGACCAGCCGAGCACGGTCGGGAGATGGAGCGTGTGACCGCGCCTGCCCGGCCGCCAGGTGAGCAGCCAGCACAGCAGGGGGAGCAGGACGTAGAACGCGACCTCGGTGCACAGGCTCCACATCTGGGTCAGCGAGCTCGGCAGCAGCTCGGGACGGTAGAGCTGGGTGAAGGTCA
>JBAWHI010000174.1:0-3588 GCA_049593675.1 Nocardioides sp. | reverse complement strand
GCCCGCGCGACCACCGCGGTCTCCGAGGCCGCCGCGACCACCGCGGCCACCGCGGCCGCCGCCGTCTCCGCGAAGGAGGCGGCCCTGCGCCGGTCGGTGCTGACCCCCCAGGGGACGGCGTACTCCTACCGCTTCGACGGGCGGCGACTCGCCGTGCGCGCGGCGCGGGGGACGCGGGAGCCGAACCGCCGCGAGCTGCTCGTGGCCGGGGGCACCCCGTCTCGGCGCGACCAGACCTCGTGTGCCACCTGGTCGCGCAAGAGCAACCGGTTCGCCCAGCCGGGTCTGGCCGTCCGCGTCCAGGACCGTCGTGGCCGGGTGCGGGCGATCACGCTCACCCAGAACATCATCTTCGGCTACCGCGACCACCTGAACGTGGTCACGTGGGACACCTCTCGCCGCGGGGATCCGTGGCGGATGGTGGCCCAGTTCGACCTCAGCGACGTGTTCATCAAGCGCGACGGTCGGCTCCGACCGCTGCCCTGGCGCGCCTGCCTGCGGGCGGAGGGACGACGCGTGTCGTTCCTCGCCTGGCCCGTGGGGCGCGTCGAGCCGCCCAGCTGGAACGATCCCTCCGCCGTCCACCGGGCCCGGCTCCCCCGGGGCTGGGCCTACCGGGGTCGTCCCGGGTGGTACGTCGGCCACGTCCCGCCGCGCGGCACGATGGTCTACCGCAACCTCACGACCCGCTGAGCCGAAGCCCTCAGCGCACCGGTCGGGCCAGCCGGTCCAGGAACGCCACCAGCAGCGCCTCGCGCATGGCGGGCGAGGCGAGGTCGAGCATCGCGTTGACCTCCGCCATCCGGTCCGGGAGCGCGAGCCCGTCGGCGGGGTCGCCGCCGATCAGACCGGCCGCGAGCAGCAGGCCGTCGAAGTCCGCGTCGGAGAGCGTGGCCGGGTCGAGGGTCGCGATGAAGTCGGCGACCCCCGGGTCGACGCCCACGGGGCCGGCTGCGACGGCGGCCTCGACGGACTCACGCATCGCCGTGAGGAACTCCGCGACGTGGGCGTTGGTGGCCGCGCTCACCGAGAGGTGGATGTTCGGCGGGTGCTCGCCGTAGGACATCTGTGGCTGGACGTACCAGCCGCGGGCGGCCATCTCGTCGCAGACCGTGAACGCGTCGCAGGTGTCGTCGGTGGTGAGGGTGACGAGCGTGGAGTCCGGCGCGGTCAGCACGCTCAGCTCGGGGATGTCGGCGATCCCTGCCACGATCGCGTCCACGGCCTCGAACGTGTCTCGGGAGAGGAGCTCGTAGCCCGTGTCACCCAGCGACTGCACCACGGCCCACGCGCCGGCCAGGGGGCCGCCCGACTTCGTCGACTGCATCGTGGAGTTGAGCATCGTGTAGCCGGGCCAGTCGGCGTAGGCGAAGTACTGCGGGCGCCGGTGCTCGGCGCTCCGGTGCAGCAGCACGGAGGTCCCCTTGGGGGCGTAGCCGTACTTGTGCAGGTCCACGGAGATCGAGGTGACACCGTCGACCCCGAACGTCCAGGGCGGGACCGGCCGGCCCAGCCGAGCGGCGTACGGCAGCACCCAGCCGCCGATGCAGGCGTCGACGTGGCAGCGGACCCCGCGCTCCGCGGCGGCGGCCGCTACCTCGGCGACCGGGTCGACGACGCCGTGCGCGTAGGACGGGGCGGACACGACGACGAGCACGGTCCGCTCGCGGTCCTCGTCCACGGCCGCGACCATCGCGGCGGCGTCGGCGCGGAAGTCCTCGCCGACCGGCACCAGCACCGGCTCGACGCCGAAGTAGTGCGCGGCCTTGAGGAACGCCGCGTGCACCGTCGTCGGCAGCACCATCCGCGGGCGCTCGACGTCGGGGCGGCTGTCGCGCGCCGACTGCACCGCGAGCAGGCAGGACTCGGTGCCGCCCGAGGTGACCGTGCCGGCAGCGGTGTCGGGCGCATCGAGGAGGTTCGCGGCGAAGCCGACCAGCTCGTTCTCCATCTGCAGCAGGCTGGGGAACGCCGTGGGGTCCAGGCCGTTCGATCCGGCGTACGCCGCGACCGCCTCCCGGCCGATCCGGTCGACGTCGGGGAGGCCGGAGTCGTAGACGTAGGCGAGGGTGCGCCCGCCGTGCACCGGGAGGTCCGCGGCCTGCATCTCGCGCAGGCGGTCGAGGGGAGTGCTCATGTGCTCACGCTCTCATCTCCGAGCTGGTCGACGTCGTCCGCGTCGAGGGAGTAGCGCCGCAGCCACCAGAGGCTGAGCACGATCAGGGCCGCCGGCAGCACCGAGAAACCCAGGGTGATGGCGGTCAGTGCCGAGCCCGGCTGGACGGCGTCGCCGTCGGTCGAGGACACGTAGCCGCCGATCGCGAGCGCCACTGCGTAGACGCCGGGACCGAGGGCCAGGCCCAGGGTCTCGCCCGCGGTCCACACACCCGTGTAGACGCCGGCCCGGTTCGAGCCGGTGCGTCGGGCGTCGACGGCCGCCGCGTCCGGCAGCATCGCCAGCGGGAACACCTGGCAGCCGGCGTACCCGACGCCGACCAGCACCACCGCCAGGTAGACCACCGAGACGGGTGCCGACTGGGCCGTCGAGGCGAGCAGCGCGCCGCTGGCGAGGATCACCGAGGCCGCGACGTAGCCGCTCTTCTTGCCGACCCGGGTCCCGATCGCCGACCAGAGGGGGGTCAGCAGCAGGGCGGGGCCGACGAAGCAGACGAACAAGATGGTGGCGGCGCCGTCCTTGCCGATCACGTCGGAGGCGACGTAGTCGACGCCCGCGAGCATGCACCCGGTCGCGAGCGCCTGGATCACGAAGCAGGTGAGCAGCCAGCGGAAGTCGCGGGCGGTCGCGACGATGCGCAGCTGGTCGCGCAGGCTGCCGGCCCCGGGCTGCACGACATGCACCGGGGCGCGACGGGTGCCGACGTACGAGCCGACGACACCGACCAGGATGATCGCCGCCATCACCAACCCCATCAGCCGGTAGCCGTCGCGACCACCGACGGCGTCGCGGATCGCCGGCGCCGAGGCGCCCGCGAGCATGATGGTGAAGGCGAGGATGGCGACCCGCCAGGTCATCAGCCGGGTGCGCTCGTTGTAGGAGCTGGTCATCTCGGCGGGCATCGAGACGTAGGGCACCTGGAAGAACGCGTACGCCGTCGCGCAGCCCACGAACGCCACGAGCACCCACAGGGCCTCGAGCTCGACGGCCATCTCCGGGGCGGCGAACAGCAGCGCGAACCCGGCCGCGAGCCCGATGCCGCCGCGCAGCAGCCACGGCCGGCGCGGCCCGCGCGGGTCGACCGTGCGGTCGCTGATCCGTCCGGCGATGGGGTTGAGGATCACGTCCCACGCCTTGGGTAGGAACACGATCACGCCCGCGAGCAACGCCGTGATCCCGAGGCTGTCGGTCAGGAAGGGCAGGAGCATCAGTCCCGGGACGGTGCCGAACGCACCGGTCGCGACCGAGCCCGAGCCGTAGCCCACCCGGACGCTTCTCGGGAGGGTGTCGCTGGGTGGCATGAGCGTGAGGCTAGCGGGATGAATCCCCGGCTGACCGGGGATTCCCGACGTTGTCAGGGGTTGCAACGCCTGACAACGTCAGGGGGAGCCTGGCAACCCTCAGCGGGAGAG
>JBAWHI010000173.1:0-5879 GCA_049593675.1 Nocardioides sp. | reverse complement strand
GCGCCGTCGACGTCGCCGCGCTCGAGCAGCATCACCAGGGCGGTGTGCGAGTCGGCCTGGTCGTGGGCGTTGCGCCGGATCCGGTCGACCTGGGCCAGCGCGAGCTTGAGCTCGACCATCAGGCTCTCGGCCATCGCCACGAGTCGGGGCGAGTCGGTCAGCCCCACCAGGGAGACGTGGAAGGCGAGGTGGCGCTCGTTGAGCTCCTGGTAGGACGCACCCGCCCGCACGGCGCTGGTGTAGCGCACCAGCGCGGTGCGGACCTGGTCCCGGAGCTCCTCGTCGGCCTCGCGCCAGCGCCGGACGCCGGCGCCCTCGAGCACCCACCGGGCCTGGCAGAGGTCGCGCACCGACGCGGGGTCGGGTGTGGCGACCGAGACGCCGCGGTTCGGCTCCCGGGTCGCGAGCCCCTCGGCGACCAGGATCGCCAGCGCCTCGCGGACGGTCGGCCGCGAGACGCGCAGCGTCTCGGCCAGCGCGACCTCCCGCAGTGGCGTGCCCGAGGCCAGCTCGCCGTCGAAGACGGCCCGCCGCAGCTCGTCGGCCACGCGGTCCACGGTGGAGGACAGCTCGAGGTGCAGGGTCTCGAACCGCGCGGCACCGGAATCGGTCATGGGCCTCATTGTGCTCTACACTCGTTCTGTCAGGTTGTCTGACAATCATGCAATCTTTGCGTCCGAGGAGGATCGATGACCGAGCTGTGCCGGGAGCTTCCCTGGGGCCGTCACTACGTGGCGGTCGAGCCGACCCACTTCCGGGTGGACTACCGGATCAACCCGTTCATGGACCTCGACGACCAGCCGGATCCGGCGGCGGCGATGGCGCAGTGGCGCGAGCTGGTCGCGACCGTCGAGCGGCTGGGCGGCTCGGTCTCGGCCCTCCCGCAGCGCGCGGACGCCCCGGACATGGTCTACGCGATGAACCTCGGCCTCGCGCTGGTGCGCGAGGACGACTCGTCGCACGTGGTGATGTCGCACATGCGCTACGCCGAGCGGCGGATGGAGACGTCCTCCGCGCAGCCCTGGTTCGCCGGGCACGGCTTCACCACGTCGTACGTCGGTCGCGACGGGGTCGGTGCGCACCTGGAGGCCGGCGACGCCTTCGCCTTCGGTGACGCTCTCGTCGTGGGCTACGGGCCACGCACCGAGGAGCTCGCGCTGAAGCACCTGGCCGCCGAGCTCGGCATCCGGGTGCGGGGTCTGCGGATCACCCACCCGGGGATGTACCACCTCGACCTGGCCTTCTGCCCCCTCGGCGAGGGCCGCGCGATGGTCTGCCCGTCCGCGTTCGACGACGCGTCCGCCGCAGCCCTGCTCGACCTCGTGCCCGAGCCGCTGGTGCTCACCGAGGAGGAGGCGCTGACGACCTTCTGTGCCAACTCGATCGTGATCGGCCGGCACGTGCTGATGCCGGCCTGCCCGGACCGGGTCCGCGCGCAGCTCGAGGACTGGGGCTTCGAGGTCGTGCTCGTGGACGTGTCGGAGTTCCACAAGGGCGGCGGCTCGATCCGCTGCCTGACGAACCCGGTCGACGTGCGGATCGGTCGCGACCTGCCGTCGGTCCCGGGCGGCGAGGTCGTGCTGCCGCCGGTGTGATCCCGCCGGTGTGATCGCACCGGCGTGATCGCTCCGGGTCCCGGGTGGATCCGCGCCCGGGCGCCGTGTCGGCCCGGGGTCCGGCGGCGGTGGGGGCCAACCGCTACCGTCGGGGCCGTGTTTCCGGTCGGCGGCGTGGGGGTGATGCTGCTCTTGGTCGCTGCGTCCGGAGCCGTCTGCCTGCTGCTGGCGCTCGCCCTGCGCCCGCGGCTGGGCTGGGTGAGCGCGCTCTCGATCGCCGGACTCGTCTGGTCGCTGGCGGTCATCGCCTCCATCACCTTGATCCCGGCGAACGGCGCACCCGGCATCGTCCCCGCCGAAGGACGGCTGAGCACCTGCTCGTGGGACATCGGCGGCCCGGCGCCCGACGGCTTCTGGATCTTCGAGGGCGGCCAGCGGATGCTCAACACGCTGGTGTTCGTGCCCGCCGGTGCGCTCCTGGTGCTCGCCGTGGCCCGGTGGCCGCGGGTCGCCTGGGTGCTGGTCCCGGTCGGACTCGCGCTGCTGGCGGCGTACTCGATCGCGATCGAGGCCACCCAGCTCGCCCTCGCCCGGATCGATCGTGCCTGCGACGTCACCGACGTGATCGACAACGTCACCGGCGCCGTCATCGGCGTGGGCATCGGCCTGGTGCTGGCGCTCGTGCTGCGTCCGTGGCGCCGGCCGGCGACCTGACTAGGGTGCAGCCATGACCACCCCCCAGCCTCGGCCGAACGTCGCGGAGATCCCGCCGTACGTCGCCGGGAAGCCGCCGACGGTGCGCCCCGGGATGACCTCCTACAAGCTGTCGTCGAACGAGAACCCCTATCCGCCGCTGCCCGGCGTCGTCGAGGCCGTGCAGGCCGGCGTCCATGCCATGAACCGCTACCCCGACATGGGGTCCTCCGCGCTCTACGACGCGCTGGCGCAGACGTTCGACGTGCCGGTGGACCACCTGTCGGTCGCGACCGGCTCGGTCGGGCTGATCTACCAGCTGGTGCAGGCGTTCTGCGATCCCGGCGACGAGGTCGTCTTCGCGTGGCGCTCCTTCGAGGCCTACCCGATCGCCGTCACCGCGGCGGCCGCGACCGCCGTCCGGGTCCCGGTCCGTCCCGACGGCCGTCACGACCTCGACGCGATGGCCGCGGCGATCACCGACCGCACCAAGGTCGTGCTCGTCTGCACCCCCAACAACCCCACCGGACCGGCCGTCACGCAGGCCGAGCTCGACGCGTTCCTGGCCGCCGTGCCGTCGCACGTGCTGGTCGTGGTCGACGAGGCCTACGTCGAGTTCGTGCGGATGGCCGACCCCGTCGACGGGATCGCGACCTACCGCCGCCACCAGAACGTCGTGGTCACCCGGACCTTCTCCAAGGCCTACGGCCTCGCCGGCTTCCGGGTCGGGTACGCCGTCGCGCCGGCCCCGATCGCGGCGGCCCTGCGAGCGGTGTCGCTGCCCTTCGGAGTCTCGACCGTCGCCCAGGCGGCGGCGATCGCCTCCCTGGCGAGCCAGGCCGAGCTGCTCGAGCGGGTGGAGGCGCTGGTCGCCGAGCGGACCCGCGTGGTCGCGGCCCTGCGTGACGCGGGCTGGGACGTGCCGGACGCCCAGGGCAACTTCGTGTGGTTCGGCCTCGGCGAGCGCACCCTCGACTTCGCCGCTGCCGCGGACGAGGCCGGGATCGTGGTTCGGCCGTTCGCCGGCGAGGGCGCTCGGGTCTCGATCGGCGAGACCGAGGCCAACGACCGGCTGATCGCCGTCGCGGCCGCCTTCCCGCACTGAGGACTGATCGCCTGACCCTGACCCTGACGCTGAGGCAGCGCGCCGCCGCGGGTCGGCGGGCTCCGAGCAGGTCGAGTACGGTCGCCGCGTGATCTCCGAGCTCCTGGCGCAGCTCGCTGCGGCGACGGTGCTCGCGGCGGGTCAGCTCGGGGCCGGCGCTGCGACGCTCGCCGAGCAGGACCCGCCGGCGGATCAGGGGGCGCCGGCCGCTGCACTGGCCGAGCTCTCGCTCCCCCAGCGGGTCGGCCAGCTCTTCATGGTCGGCACGCCCGCCGGCCAGGCGGATCAGCGGACCCGCGCCCAGATCCGCACCCACCACGTCGGCAGCGTGATGCTCACCGGTCGCAGCTACACCGGGACGGCGGCACCGCGCGAGGTGTCCCGGTCGATGCGCAGCGCCGTGTCACGCCCTGCGACCGGCAACGTCCGGCTCTTCGTCGCGACCGACCAGGAGGGCGGCCAGGTGCGGGTGCTCCAGGGGCCGGGGTTCTCCGACAATCCGTCCGCCCTGGTGCAGGGCGGGTGGCGCCCCGCCGACCTCCGCCGGGCCGCTCACCGGTGGGCCGACCAGCTCCACGACGTCGGGGTCAACATGAACCTCGCGCCGGTGCTCGACACCGTGCCGAGCCCGGAGGTCGCCCAGGACAACCCCCCGATCGGCAGCTTCGACCGCCAGTTCGGCTACACCACACCGGTCGTGTCCCGCCACGGCGTGGCCTTCCAGCGCGGCATGGAGGACGGCGGCGTCGTGCCGACCGCCAAGCACTTCCCCGGCCTCGGCCGCGTGAGCGCCAACACCGACACCGCGGCGGGCGTCACGGACCGGGTGACCCGGCGCCACGACCCCTACCTCCGGCCGTTCCGCGCCGCCATCGACGCGGGCGCGCCGGTCGTGATGATGTCGACGGCCTACTACGAGCACCTCGACCCGGACCGGCCCGCGGCGTTCTCGCCGTTCGTGATCGGCCGGATGCTGCGCGGCGACCTCGGCTTCGACGGGGTCGTCATCAGCGACGACCTGGCCGAGGCGAAGCAGGTGGCGTCGTACCCGCCGGCCGACCGGGCGGTGCTCTTCCTGCGTGCCGGGGGCGACCTGGTCCTCACGGTCGACCCCGGTCCGCTGCCCGCCATGCGTGACGCCGTCCTGCGCCGGGCGCGGACCAACGATGCGTTCCGGGCGAAGGTGGACGCCGCCGCGCTGCGGGTGCTGCGGGCCAAGCACGAGCAGGGCCTGCTGCCGCGCTGAGCCCGGCTGTGGCCCGACGTGTCAACTCGCGGGATCGACTGCGCGCGGCAGCGCGGCACCTGACAGGCTGTGCCCGTGCCCCCGACCGACGAGCAGTACGCCGGGGACCTGCGCCGAGTGCCCCCTGGAGCGGGCCGATGACGGTGCTTCGCGACTACGCCCTGGCCGTCGGGCAGCCCACCCTCGAGGGCGCGGCCCGCTACGACGAGGTGGTGGCGCCGGACGGCACCCTCCGGCCGGCCTGGAGCGGCCTGGCGGCGCGCGCCGTCGGCCTCACCGAGGGGGACCTGCGCCGGCTGCAGGGGCAGATCCGGCACGTCCTCGCCGACGAGGGCGTCACCTATGCGCAACCCGGTCGCGAGCAGGGGCCCTGGCGGCTCGACCCGGTGCCACTGGTCCTCGACGCGGCGACGTGGGGTCCGATCGAGGTCGGTCTGGCCCAGCGCGCCGAGCTGCTCAACGCCCTGCTCGTCGACCTGTACGGCGAGCAGCGGCTGCTCGCCGAGGGCGTGATCCCCGCCGCCGTGGTGTTCGGCCACACCGGCTTCGCGCGGGCGGTGGCACGTCCCGACGCCATCGACCCCCGACCGCTGGTGCTCTCCGCCGCCGACCTCGGCCGCGACGCCGAGGGGCAGTGGCGGGTCCTCGCGGACCGGGCCCAGGCGCCGTCCGGGATGGGCTATGCGATGGAGAACCGGCGGGTGATCGCGCGGGTGCTCCCGGAGCTCTACCGCGAGGCCGGCCTGCACCGGATGGAGCCCTACTTCTGGGCGCTGCGCTCGGCCCTGATCCAGTCCGCCCAGGGCGACCTGGCCGACCCCCGGGTCGTCGTGCTGTCGCCCGGCTCCCACTCCGAGACCGCCTACGACCAGGCGTTCCTGGCCTCGAGCCTGGGCTTCCCGCTCGTCGAGGGCAGCGACCTGGTCGTCCGCGACGGCTGGGTCAAGGTGCGCTCGCACGGCCGCCTCGAGCGGGTCGACGTGATCCTGCGCCGCGTCGACGCCGACTGGAGCGATCCGCTGGAGCTGCGCCGCGGCTCCCGGCTCGGCGTCGCGGGCCTCGCGGAGGCCGTCCGTCGCGGTCGGGTCCGCGTCGTCAACGGGCTCGGCTCGGGAGTGCTCGAGAACCCGGGCCTGCTGCCCTACCTCCCGGCCGCCTGCGAGGCGCTGCTCGGCGAGCCGCTGCGACTGGACTCGGTGCCCACCTGGTGGTGCGGGGACCCGGCCGGCCTCGAGCGGGTCCTGGACGTGCTGGACGGGCTGGACGTGCTGGACGGGCC
>JBAWHI010000172.1:0-1908 GCA_049593675.1 Nocardioides sp. | reverse complement strand
GGATGTTGGTCTCCCGATCGGCCTTGGAGAAGGTGAGCCCCGCTGAGAGGTTGCGACGGACGACGTCGCCGTCGAGGCTGGTCAGGGTCCGGCCGCCGCGCTCCAGGAGCCGGTCCATCAGGGCCTGCGCGAGCGTCGACTTGCCGCTGCCCGACAGCCCCGTGAAGAACAGCACCAGGCCGCGCTCCCCGGGGGCCGGGCGGTCGAAGTCCACGATCGAGGCGATCTCGGGGGAGAAGGCTCCGGTCGGGTCGTCGGTGACGCCGACGACCCGGTCCTCGCCGGCGTAGTTGGCGACCACCTGGACCCCGAGGTCGTGGTCGACGTCCGGGTCGTCGTGGGCGGCCAGCGGGATCGCGACCACCTCGGCGCCGGGGAGCCGGTCGGCGGCGGCCAGTGTTGCGCGGATCAGCGCGACCGGGGAGAGGTCGGGCGTGCCGTGGCCGACCAGCGGCAGCAGCACGGCCGGACCGACGGTCGCCAGCGCCGCGAGCTGCCCCTCGGTGAGGGCGTCGACGAGCGGGACGAAGGTGCGACCGGCGTAGCGGCTGCGGGTCTCGGTCGGCGAGAGGTAGTGGCGGCGGAAGGGGCCGTACTGCGCGTGCGTGAGCGGCTCGATGGTGCCGCCGGGGAGGTCGACCTGCGCGAGCGGCAGGCCCTCGGGGTCGACCAGCTCCACGGCGCCCGCCTCGAGGCCGCGGGCGCGGACGTCGTCGGGCAGCTCGAGGGTCACCGGGCTGCCCGGCTCGTTGAAGACGACGGTCGGCGCGAGCGCACCCGTGACCAGCAGCTCGAGGTCGTCGAGCTCGCGCGGGGTGGGGCAGTGCTGCGGGACAGGGGGCATCGGCACGGAGTAATCCTGCCATTTCACTGGAGTTACTCTGCAAGGCATGCCGAAGCCAGAGGTCATCGCCGAACTTGTCCGCTCCGGGTTCGTCGAGGGGCACCACTACGGATCGGTCGTCGCCCTCGCCGCCGACGGTGCGATCGACTGGTCGGTCGGGTCGGTCACAGAGCCGGTCCTGCCGCGCTCGTGCAACAAGCCGCTCCAGGCGGTCGCGATGGTGCGCCACGGCCTGGACCTGCCGCCCGACCTGCTCGCGTTGGCCAGCGCCTCACACTCCGGCGAGCCGTTCCACCTCGACGGCGTACGCCGGATCCTCGCCTCGGCCGGGCTGCCGGAGTCGAGCCTGCGGACCCCGCCCGACTATCCGCTCGAGGACGCCGAGCGCGACGTCGTGCTGCGGGCCGGGGGTGGGCCGAGCAGCCTGCACATGAACTGCTCCGGCAAGCATGCCGCGATGCTCGCCACCTGCGTGGTCAACGGGTGGGATACCGACACCTACCTCGACCCGACGCATCCGCTCCAGGTGGCGACCCTGGCGACGTTCGAGGACCTCACCGGCGAGCCGGTGGCGACGGTGGCGGTCGACGGCTGCGGTGCTCCGCTGCTCTCGACGTCGCTGGTCGGCCTGGCGCGGGCCTTCCGCCGCCTGGCGCTCGCCGAGGCGGGACCCGAGCGCCAGGTCGCGGACGCCATCCGGCAGCACCCCGAGTGGGTCTCCGGCACCCGCCGCGATGAGCGCGCGCTGCTGACCGCGATGCCGGGATCGGTCGGCAAGGCCGGTGCGGAGTCCTGCTACGCCGTCGCGCTCCCCGACGGGCGATCGTTCGCGCTCAAGACCGACGACGGCGCGATCCGGGCCCGGCCGGTCGTGATGGCGGCCGCGCTGGTGCGCTCCGGCGTCGATCGGGAGCCGTGGGTGGACTCCGACGCGGTTCGGCGGACCGGCCGGTACCCCCTGCTGGGCGGGGGCGTCGAGGTCGGCGAGATCCGAGCGCGCGTGTGACACGCTCTCCCGGTGACCCGACGCGCGTTGATCACCGGCATCACCGGTCAGGACGGCT
>JBAWHI010000171.1:0-2956 GCA_049593675.1 Nocardioides sp. | reverse complement strand
GCGGCGTACGCCGACAGCGACGTCGTGCTCTACTTCCACGCCGACTGGTGCCACGACTGCCAGGCGACCGAGGCCTCGATCGAGGCGGACGGCATCCCGGACGGGCTGACCCTGGTCGAGATCGACTACGACGAGCGCACCGACCTGCGCCAGGACTACGGCGTCACCGTGCAGCACACCTTCGTGCTCGTCGACGATGCGGGAGAGAAGCAGGACGCGTGGACCGACACCACCAGTGGTGCCGAGATCGCTGATCGCGCCGCCTGATGCTCGTCCTCGCCGGCGCCTTCCTGGCCGGCGTGCTCACCACCCTCGCGCCGTGCGTGCTGCCGCTGCTGCCGGTGATCGTCGGCGGATCGGTCGTGGGCGCGCAGGGCTCGACGGCCGTACGTCGAGCCGTCGTGATCACCACCTCGCTGGCGGTCTCGGTGATCGCGTTCACGCTGCTGCTGCGTGCGTCGACCCGCCTGATCGGCGTGCCGCCCGAGGTGTGGTCGTGGATCGCCGGCGGCGTGCTGATCGCGCTCGGACTGGTCGGGATGTTCCCGTCCTGGTGGGACCGGCTCAGCGTCGGCGTGGGCTTCCAGGCGCGAGCCCAGGAGGGTCTCGCGGCGGCGTCGGGGCGCGAGGGCATGACCGGGTCGGTCCTCACCGGCGCGGCGCTCGGGCCGGTGTTCCTCTCCTGCAGCCCCCTGTACGGCTACCTGGTCGTCACGATCATCCCCGCCGAGCCCGCCTGGGGCACGCTGCTGCTCGCGACGTACGCCGCCGGCCTCGCGCTCACCCTGCTCGCGGTGTCGCTGCTGGGTCAGCGACTGGTCCGCCGGCTCGGCTGGCTGGCCGACCCGCACGGCTGGGTCCGACGCGGCCTCGGGCTGGTGTTCGTGATCGTGGGCGTCGTCGTCGCGATGGGCTGGGACCGCGACCTGCAGGCCTGGGTCCTCGAGCACTCGCCGCTGCGCCCCTGGGAGCTCGACCGGGGCTTCGTCCCGGAGAGCTGAGCGCTCCTCGGCGCCGGGACCGGGGCGGTGGTGACACAGCGCGGCCGCCGGCCCCGCCACGAGGGCGGGCACCGGCGGCCGGATGCTGCAACGCTTCGCCGTCGGCGAGAGCGTTCAACCTCGTCGTCGGGTCAATACACCCTGCGGCGCGAGCCGCCGATCGGCACGAGGTTCAAGATCAGTCCGACGACCAGCAGGATCGCCCCGATCGTCGTCAGGATCGGGATGTTCGCCACCAGTCCGATGATCAGCAGGATCAGTCCGAGTACAACCATGTTCTTCCTCCCTGTAGGTTCCCCCCGGACCTGGGTACCCCGCACAGGTGGGCGGGCAAACCTCACTCGTCAGGTGAGTTTCTGGATCGCCTCGTGGATGCTCAGGATCCGGCGCGCCGACTCGACGTGGAGGTGCTCGACCATCCTGCCGCGGTAGGTCACCACGCCCGACCCCTTCCCGTCCTCGAAGGCCCGGATCAGTCCGCGAGCGTCCTCGACGGCGTCCTCGGACGGCGCGAACGCCGTGTTGGCGCCCTCGACCTGGCCGGGGTGGACCAGGGTCTTGCCGTCGAAGCCCAGCTCGCGGCCCTGGCGGCACTCGGCGAGGAACCCGTCGGTGTCCTTCACGTCGTTGTAGACGCCGTCGAGGATCGCGATGCCCGCCGCGCGTGCCGCCAGGAGGGCGGTGTGCAGGCTGGGCAGGATCGGTGCGCGCCCGGGCACGTGCTCGGCGTACAGCTCCTTGACCAGGTCGTTGGTGCCCATCACGAAGGCGCTGAGTCGCCGCGAGGCCCGGGCGATGGCGAGTGCGTCGAGGATCGCGACCGGGGTCTCGACCATCGCCCACAAGGTGGTGTGGTCGGGGGCACCGTGCCGCTCGAGCGCGGCGACGAGCTGTGCCACCTCGGCCGCACTGTCGACCTTGGGGACCACGACGGCGGCCGGACCGGCCTGGGCAGCGGCCTCGAGGTCGGCGTCGTGCCACTCGGTGCCGATGCCGTTCACCCGGATGGTCACCGTGCGCCGGCCGTAGTCGCCGCTCGCGGCGGCGGCGCAGGCGGCCTCGCGGGCGCTCGGCTTCGCCTCGGGGGCCACGGCGTCCTCGAGGTCGAGGATCAGCCCGTCGCAGGCGATCGTCTTGGCCTTCTCCAGCGCCCGCTCGTTGGAGCTGGGCATGTAGAGGACGCTGCGCAGGGGAGTGAAGTCGTCGCGCTCGCTCATGCGTCGATCCCGTCGTACTGCTGGGCGAGCTCCGGGTCGATCGCGGCCAGCTGCTCGGCGAGCTCGACCATCACCAGGCACTGCTTCAGGGAGGCGTCGTCCTCCATCTTGCCGTCCAGCATCACGGCGCCGGTGCCGTCGCCCATGGCGGCGACGACGCGCCGGGCGTGCGCGACGTCCTCGACGCTGGGGCTGAAGACCTTGTTGGCGATCGCGATCTGCTGGGGGTGCAGGCTCCAGGTGCCGACGCAGCCGAGCAGGAAGGCGTTGCGGAACTGGTCCTCGCAGGCGACGACGTCGGCGATGTCGCCGAACGGACCGTAGTAGGGGAAGATCCCGTGCATCGCGCAGGCGTCGACCATCCGCGCGATCGTGTAGTGCCACAGGTCCTGCTGGTACGTCGCGCGCCGGCCCTCGATGTCGGGCACCCCGTCGCGGACCTCCGGGTCCTGGCGCACCAGGTAGCCCGGGTGGCCGCCACCGACGCGGGTGGTCTTCATCCGGCGGTCGGCGGCGAGGTCGGCCGGACCGAGCGAGAGGCCCTGCATGCGCGGTGATGCGGCGCAGATCTCCTCGACGTTCGCCATCCCGCGAGCGGTCTCGAGAATCGCATGGACGAGCAGCGGCTTGCTGCGGCCGGCCCGGGCCTCGAGTTGGGCGAGGAGACGGTCGACGTAGTGGATGTCCTCGGGACCCTCCACCTTGGGGATCATGATGACGTCGAGCTTGTCGCCGATC
>JBAWHI010000170.1:0-7841 GCA_049593675.1 Nocardioides sp. | reverse complement strand
GCGCGCAGCAGCGCGCCGGGGGTCGGCCGCCGACCGGTGAGCCCGCGCTCCCGAGCCACCGCGAAGGCGTGGGTGAGCGCGGCGTCGAGGTCGCCGGGCACGTCGAGCTCGCCGGTGACGTAGGCCTGGGCGGCCCCGAGCTCGCCCGGGTGACGCAGCAGCCGGCGCACGGCGTTCGGTGAGCGGAGCACCACCAGGGGCGCATCCGGCGGGCCGGCCTCGGATCCGTCCCACGCCCGCAACCGGACCGGGAGGTCCCCGCCGACGAACGGGCCGACCGCCTCGGCGAGCTCGCCGGCGACGGCCATCAGGCGGTCCGGGCGAACGTCAGCTGCTGCACGTCGAGGTAGCCCGAGGCGAAGCCGGCACGGGAGTAGCAGAGGTAGAAGTGCCACATCCGCAGGAACGTCTCGTCGAAGCCCAGGTCGAGCACCTCGTCGCGTCGGGCCAGGAACGTCTCGTCCCAGCGGCGCAGCGTCTCGGCGTAGTCGGATCCGAACGCCAACCGGTCGGTGACCCGCAGCGTGGTGTCGCTCGCGCAGATCTCGTCGATCACCTGCGCGGACGGCAGGAAGCCGCCCGGGAAGATGTACTTGTTGATCCACGTGTAGCCGCCGCGCGTGACGAGCATCCGGTCGTGGGGCATCAAGATCGCCTGGATCCCGACCCGGCCACCGGGCGCCAGGACCCGGTCGATGGTGCGGAAGTACGTCGGCCAGTAGTCGTGGCCGACGGCCTCGATCATCTCGACCGAGAGGACGGCGTCGTACTGGCCCTCGACGTGGCGGTAGTCGCACAGGTCCACCTCGACCCGGTCCGCGAAGCCGGCGGCGGCGATCCGCTCGCGGGCCAGCGTCTGCTGCTCGGTCGAGAGCGTGATCGACCGGACCGTGGCGCCGCGGGCGGCCGCACGGATCGCGAGCTCGCCCCACCCGGTGCCGATCTCCAGCACCGTGCTGCCGGCCCCGACACCGGTGGTGTCGAGCAGCCGGTCGATCTTGCGGAGCTGGGCCTGGTGCAGGTCCGCCCCCGCGAGCTCGCTCTCGCCGTCGAAGAGGGCCGAGGAGTAGCTCAGGGACTCGTCGAGGAACAGCCGGAAGAGGTCGTTGGAGAGGTCGTAGTGGTGCGCGATCAGGTCGCGGGTGTGCTCGGTCGTGGTGCGGTGCGTGCGTGGGGCGCGGCTGGTCACCAGGCGGCGCATGGTCTGCAGCGGCTGGGGGACCAGGTTCTGCACGTCGGCGGCGAGCACCGTGAGGAACGCGGTGAGGTCCTCGGCGTCCCACGCGCCGGCCAGGTAGGCCTCGCCGAACCCGATCAGCCCGTCGCGGCCCAGTCGCGCGAAGAACTCGTCGGGGCGGGACACGACCATCACCGGGCCCCCGCGACCGACCGGGCGACCGTCGATGAGCACGGAGACGTCGAGGCGGCGCACGGCGGCGTGGAAGAGCCGGCGCGCCACGGCAGCGGAGACCGCGGTACGGGCGCCGCCGGGGACGGTGTCGAGGCCCGGCCAGGCGGGCGCGGGGCGAGACGGTGCGAGAGTCACTGGACTCCCTCCTGTCGATGGTCGGGTCGTGGTCGGATGGGCAGTCGGCGCAGCCAGAGCGCAACGCCGTGCACCCGGATCAGGAGCGCCCCGAGCAGCGCGGCCGGTGCGGCACGCAGCGCGCCGCGATCGGATCGTTCTCCGGTCAGCGAGGCGCTGAACACCGCCCCGTCGTCGGTGTGCAGCGTGACCGCCACGTCGAGCTGCTGCTGCGGCACGGGGACGGCGAGGTCGTACCAGCCGTCGGTGCCGTGGAACGGCGAGACGTACATCGCTTTCTCGGTGCGCGCCCGGCCCGCCGCGTCGGGGTGGACGAGGTAGGCGTGCCGGTCGCCGTAGGTGTTGTGCACCTCGACCACCGCGCACGGGCGGCTCGGCCCGTCCTGCGCCTCCGGAAACACCCAGAACACGCTGATCGGGTTGAAGCAGAAGCCGAACGCGCGCGGGTGGGCGGCGAGCCAGACCTTGCCGGCACCCAGCTCGAACCCGCGCTGGGCCAGGAAGGCGGCGAGGTTGTCGCGGATCGAAGCCGACGGGTCGCCGAGATGGTCGCGCGCCTCGAAGCGCCCCAGGACGCCGTGGTCGGGCAGGTGGTCGAGGTCGACCAGCCAGGTGTGGGAGCGATGGGTGAACGAGCGACGCCACGGCGTGCGCCGGGTGTGGCGGATCGTGGTCTCGTAGACGCCGGTCGCCGGCACGGGGTCGGCGTCCCAGGACAGCCCGACCCGCTCGGCGGCGGCGAGCCCCGAGCGCGCCCCGTCCTCGTGGAAGCCCCAGCCGTGGTAGGCGCCGGCGAAGGCGATCCGGTCGGAGTCGAGCTCGGGCAGTCGGGCCTGGGCGGTGACCGACGCGGGGGTGTAGAGCGGGTGCTCGTACTCCATCCGCTCCAGGACCAGGGCGGGGTCGACGAGATGCTCGCCCCCGAGGGTCACGAGGTAGTGGGTATCGGTCGGCAGCCGCTGGAGGCGGGTCAGGTCGTAGGTGACGGTGACGTGGCCGAGGTCGTCGACCGGTCGCCGGAAGTTCCACGAGGCCCGGGCGTTCGTCGCGGTGGGGAGGAGCGACGTGTCGGTGTGCAGCAGGGCCACGTTGGGGGAGTACCCGATCGCCCCGAGGACCTCGCGCTGCGCCGGCGTCGGGTCGGCCAGCATCGCCAGGGCGTGGCTGGGATGAGTGGCGACCACGACGGCGTCGTACGTCGCGACCGTGCCGTTGCCGTCGGTCACCTCGACTCCGTCGGCGGTCTCGAGGACCGAGGTGACCTTGGTGCCGGTCCGGACCTCGTGCAGCCGCTGGCCGACCCGGCGGACATACTCCCGCGAGCCGCCGGTCACCGTGCGCCACTGCGGCGATCCGGTGACGCTGAGCATGCCGTGGTGCTCGAGGAAGGTGAACAGGTAGCGGGCGGGGTACTGCAGCGCGACGGCCGGGTCGCAGGACCAGACCGCGGCCACCATCGGCTCCATGAAGTGCCGGCGGAAGTACGCCGAGAAGTCGTGCCGCTCGAGGAACTCCTCGAGGGTCGGCTCGTCGGTGGTCGGCCCCGCCGACACGAGCCGCCGCGCGGCGCGGTGGAAGCGTGGCACCTCGGCGAGCATCCGCAGGTACGACCGGTTCGCGAGGTTGCGGTTGCCGGGGAAGAGTCCGCGCGGACCGAGCGCACCGGCGTACTCGAGCCCCGTGGTGTCGTCGCGCACGGACATCGACATCTCGGAGTCCTGGGTGCGGACCCCGAGCTCGCGAAACATCCGCAGCAGGGTCGGGTAGGTGCGCTCGTTGTGGACGATGAAGCCGGTGTCGATGGCCAGGCCGTCCACCTCGTGGGTGTCGGCGTGGCCACCGAGCCGGTCGTCGGCCTCGTAGAGGGTCACGTGGGCGGTGCGGGCAGCGACGTGGGCAGCGGTCAGTCCAGCGACCCCGGAGCCCACGACGGCGACCCGTCGGGGCGCTGCGGTCATGCGCGCTCCCCGAAGTCGAACAGCGCCACCGGCTCGCCCGTCGGGCTGGTCGAGCCGCCCTCCGGCTCCACGGTGATGCCGACGGCCGTCGCCGTCTCGGCGTCGCCGTCGAGGACGACGGTCTGGTCGGCCTTGACCGGCATCACGCCGGCGGACACCATGCCGAGCCCGGGCTGGTCGTACCAGAGCTGGAAGACCATCCCCTCCGGCGGAGCCGCCATGTCGCGGGTCACGATGACCGACTGGCCGACGCTGTCGGAGTGGACCACCGTGGCGCTCGAGCCGTCCTTGAAGTCGACCGAGGACTTGCGAGCATCGGGTGCGGCGAGGACCTTGTCCGCGGCCGAGACCTCGACCGTCGACGAGTCGTTCCACGGCTGCTGGGAGACGGTCACTCCCGCCCCCACGGCCACCACCGCGGCCGCTGCGGCGACGAGCGCCACCAGGGGGCGACGCCGGCGGGTCCGGCGTTCGCGAAACGAGGCGGGGGGTGTCCCGGTCTCCGGGGGCAGCGGGCGGGTGCTGGCGATGCCGGCGAGAACCTTCTCGCGCAGCTGGCCCGACGGCTCGACGGGCGAGATCTCGGCCATCAGGCCGGCTGCCTCGCGCAGGCTCGCGACCTCGGCGCGGCAGTCCGCGCAGTCGGTGAGGTGCCGTTCGAAGGCCGCGCGCTCGATGTCGTCGAGCGCGTCGACCGCGTAGGCACCCGACAGGGCGTGCACGTCGTTCATGATGCCACCCCCATGGCGTCGCGCAGCCGGATCAGTCCGTCTCGGATGCGGGTCTTGGCGGTGCCGACCGGGAGGTCGAGCATGGTCGCCACCTCCGTGTGTGTGTAGCCACCGAAGTAGGCGAGATCGAGTGCCTCGCGCTGCACCTCGGTGAGGGTCCCCATGGCGTTGCGGACCCGGTGGGCTTCCAGCGAGGCCTGGGCGGCCTCGGCGGTCTGGTCGTGGTCGACCGGATGGTTCTGCTGGTGGTACGACGTGTCGCGTCGCGTGGACGACTCGGCCGCTCGGACCCGGTCCACCGCCTTGCGGTGGGTGATCGTGAGCAGCCAGCCCATCGCGCTCCCCTTGCCGGCGTCGAACCGGGTCGACGTGCGCCAGATCTCGAGGAAGGCCTCCTGGGTGACCTCCTCGGCCTGGGCCCGGTCACGGACGACGCGGACCGCCAGTCCGAGGACCCGCGACGCGGTCGCGTCGTAGAGCTGGGCGAAGGCGGCCTCGTCGCCGCGGCTGGCGCGACGGAGGAGGTCGGCAAGGTCGGGCCCGGCCGCCGACGGCCCGTCCTCAGGGGACGGGACGTCGGCGCCGACTGGCCGGATGTGGTCCACGCTTCAATCTTTTCCGTAGGAGAGGTCGTCTGAAACCCGATGGGTCAGGACGGCATCAGCACGCCGTCGATGACGTAGACGGTGGCGTTGGCGGTGGGGATGTTGCCGCACAGGACGGTCGCACTGCTCTCGCCGACCGTGAACTCCTCGCCGGAGCCCTCGACGGTGAGCTTGCCGCCCTGGAGGGTGTCGTGGGTGCCCGCGACGTCCTCGGGCGAGAGCTGGCCCGCCACGACGTGGTAGGTCAGGACGTTCGTGAGCAGGTCCTTGTCGGCCAGGACGGCCTTGAGGTCCTTCGGCGGGAGCGCCGCGAAGGCGTCGTCGGTCGGCGCGAACACGGTGATGTCCTCGGTGGAGTTGAGGGTGTCGCCGAGGCCGGCCTCGCCGACGGCTGCGACCAGGGTGGTGAGGAGCGGGTTGGCGCTCGCGGCGGTGGCGACCGGCTCGGTGGCCATCCCGTTGAACGAGCCCGCGCCGTCGGCCGGGATGGCGTCGCAGCTGGCACCGATGGTCTGGGCACCCGCGTCGGTCTCCTCAGGAGCCTCGCTGGTCGGGGCGTCGCTGGTCTCCGAGGAGGTGGTGTCGCTGGCGGCGTCGTCGCTGCCCGAGTCGTCGCTGCACGCGGCGAATCCGAAGGTGGCGACGAGCGCGAGGGCGGCGATGCCGCTGCCGCGGCGGATGTGGGAGTTCATGGTGGTGCCTTCCGGTTGGGGTCGGTTCACGGGTGATTCGGAGCGGTGGCGGGACCGGATTGGTCCTCAGCCGACATTCACGACAATTTCTTGGACGCCGCTGGAGCCCTCGGGGAACGGGGTCGTCCGGGCGGCGGTCTGCACGTCGCCCTCGCCGTCGGTGGTGCGGACGGCGAGCATGTGCTGGCCGGTCTCCGCGGTCCACGGCAGGTACCACTGGCGCCAGTAGTCGTTGCCGGCCGACGGGCCGAGCCGTGCCTGCTGCCACGCACCACCGTCGATCCGGACCTCCACCCCCTCGACGCCGCCCTGGTGCTGGGCCCAGGCGACCCCGCCGATGACGGTGCGACCGGGCTCCACGGTCGACAGCGGCTTCGGGGTGTCGATCCGGCTGGAGATCTTGATCGGTGCGTCCGTGGCCCAGTCACGCTCGGTCCAGTACGCGTCCTGCTCGGCATAGGTCGTCAGCGTGATCCGGGTGATCCACTTGCAGGCGCTGACGAAGCCGTAGAGGCCCGGCACGACCATCCGGGCGGGGAAGCCGTGCTCGCGGGTGAGGGACTCGCCGTTCATCCCGACCGCGATCATTGCGTCGCGACCGTCGGTCGCGAGGTCGAGCGGGGTGCTAATCGTCATGCCGTCGACGTCGGTGCTGAGGATCTGGTCGGCCGACGTGGTGTCGATGCCGGCCCGCTCGAGCAGGTCGGTGAGCGGGACGCCGAGCCAGCGGGCCGCTCCGACGTAGGTGCCGCCGACCTCGTTGGAGACACAGGTGAGGGTGATGTCGCGCTCCATCAGCGGCATCGCCAGCAGGTCCTCGAAGGTGAAGGTCACCTCCTCGTCGACGTCGCCGTCGATGGTCAGCGTCCAGCTGTCCTGGTCGACGATCGGCAGGGTCAGGCGGGTGTCGACGCGATAGAAGGCGTCGGTCGGCGTGCGGAAGCGGCTGATGCCGGGGACGCGGTCGTCGAGGCCGGCCGGGAACGCCGGGGCCGGGTCGGCCGGCGCCGGGAGCGCCACGTCGGTGAGGTTGCCGCGGTACGACGCGATCCAGCGTCCGGCTCCCCCCATCGCTGCGGCGCCGAGCGCGAGCGCGCCGCTGGCGATCAGCACGCCGCGCCGCCCGTTGCCCGGCTGCTGGGCCCTCTCCCCGGTCCGGACCAGCCACGCCAGGGAGGCCACCCCGGCGACGGCCGCCACCAGGCTGGGGAGGACGTCGGTGAACGCCGCGCCCGGGCGGGTCAGGGCCGCCACGGCCGGGATCCCGGTCAGCACCACGAGCAGGCCGGCGCCGTACGCGAACCGGCGCCTGGCCAGGAGCCCGGCGACGGCAGCCAGCACCAGCACACCGAGCATCACCGAGCCGACGAGGATCGTCTTGTCGCTGTCGCCGAACTGACGGATCGCCCACTCCTTCATCGGCGTCGGCGTCAGGTCGATGACCGTCGAGCCCACGACCAGCACGGGTGAGGACGCCGGCTCCATCAGGGCGGCGACGAGGTGACCCGCAGCCACGCCGACCAGGGTGGCAAGGACGCCGAAGCCGGCATGGGCGAGTCGTTTCGTCATGGGGGGTGTTCGGAGCCGACCGCCTGCGGGATTGCTCGAGCCCGCGTGCTCGGCGACGGGGCGTCCCCCACCCGCTGGTGCATGCGGCAGGATGAGCCGCATGCCCGAGCTCGTTCACTACGACGTCTCCGACCAGGTCGCGACGATCACCCTGGACTCGCCGCACAACCGCAACGCGCTCTCCCGCCAGCTCGTGACCGAGCTGTTCGAGGGGCTCGAGCGCGCGGCCGCCGATCCCGACGCCACGATGGTGCTGATCGCGGCCGAGGGGCGCGTCTTCTGCTCCGGTGCCGACCTGTCCGAGGCGTCGACCGACGGCATGGAGGAGGGTGCCCGCCGCATCGTCGACCTGCAGCGGCTGATCCTGACCCTCGACAAGCCGGTCGTCACCCGGGTCGCCGGGGCGGTCCGCGCCGGCGGGATCGGCATCGTGGCCGCCTCCGACATCGTCGTCGCCGCCGACGACGCGACCTTCGCGCTCACCGAGGTCAAGCTCGGGCTCGCGGCCGCCATCATCTCCCTCACGGTGCATGCCCGGATGAACCCCCGCGCGGCCGCCCTGACCACGCTGGGGGGCGAGGTCTTCAGCGGAGCCGACGCGGCGACGTACGGCCTGGTGACCACCGCGGTCCCGGCCGCGGACCTCGACGACGAGGTCGCTCGGCTGTGCGCGTCGCTGGTCACCGGAGCGCCCCAGGGCCTGCGCGAGTCGAAGCGGATCCTCAACCGCGACCTGGTCG
>JBAWHI010000169.1:0-6191 GCA_049593675.1 Nocardioides sp. | reverse complement strand
GCTCGGCGTCGCCGTCACCGCCGACGCTCTGGCCGATGTCGGAGACGACCTCCTCGGTCTCCGAGGCTGCGGTGTCACTGCCACCGCAGCCGGCGAGCGAGACGAGTGCCAGGACGAGCAGGGTGGGAACGACGGTCCTCATGGGGGCTCCTCAGCAGGGTGAGGCGCTGATGATCACCGGAGCGAGCAGGCGCGCGCATGAGTAGGAGCTACTCAGGCCACCTCGTGTGACGGCGCTGACCGGTGGCTGCGGCCGATGAGAAGATCGAGGAGTCGACCTCCATCGGGTCAGACTGCGCAACGATGACGTCGATGACGGCTCCACCACCTGGGGCGCGCGGGAGGTGCCGTGAGCTCTCCCGGTGCGGCATCCTGAAGCCATGATCTTGGTGCCGCGGCAGATCCAGATGACGGGCATGACCGGCAACGTGCCCTACTACGGTGGCCGGCTCACGCCCGCCCAGGCGCGTGCGGCCGCCCACCCAGCCACCCCGGCGGGTCCAGCGGCGCCGCCACCGTCGCCTGCCGCTGCCGACACGACCGAGGCGAGCATCGACCGCGCGGCCGAGCGGGTGTCGGCGCTCCGAGGCCTGCTCGAGGACGGCGTGATCACCCGCGAGGAGTTCGACGACCTGATCGGGCGGGTGATCCGGTGAGCGATCCGGTGAGCGGGCCGGTGCAGGTGCTGGTGGTCGGGTTCGAGTCGCCGTCCTACTCCGGCGAGGTGCTGGGCGAGCTGTCCCGGCTGCGGGAGCAGGGGGTGGTCCGGCTGGTCGACGTGCTGCTCGTCCGTCGCGCCGAGGACGGCACCTTCGAGACCCTCGACCCGCCACCGGGCAGCGACCCGGAGCTCGGCCGGGTCGCCGCGGAGGTCCTCGGCGGAGGGGCGGATGCCGTCGAGGGGGAGACGTGGTCGCTGGCCGATGCCGTCGCACCGGGAGGCACGGCCGCCGTCGCCCTGATCGAGCACCTGTGGGCTGCGCCCCTGGTCGGTGCGATCCGGAGCGCCGGCGGGCAGCCTCTCGCCGAGGCCTGGCTGCCGACCGAGAGCCTGCCGGCGTGGCCCCGCTGAGGAGTGCTGCGGCACCGGTTGGGCAGACTCGCCCCATGTCGCTCGGGCCACGCAACACCCTGCCCATCTCCGTGCTCATCTCCGCTCTCGCCCTGCTGGTCGGCGGGCTGAGCGCGCCCGCCGGAGCAGCGGAGCCGACCCCGACCGAGATCGAGCTGGTCAGCGCGCGGGCGTACGCCGACAGCCAGGTCACCTTGGGGATCCGGCTGCTCGCCGAGGACGGTGAGCCGATCCTGGACGCCGCGCTGGAGGTGGAGCGCCGCGTCGACGACGAGTGGACGCCGGTCGGCACGGTCACCACCGATGCCGAGGGCCGTGCCGCCCAAGAGCTGGTCGTCGCCCGCAAGCCCGTCGACAACGCGGTCCGCGCCCGATTCGCCGGCGACGAGACCCACGCGCCGGTCATCGCTCGCGAGCACCTCCAGCTCAAGCGCCGGGCGAGCGTGCTGAGGATCGACGCCCCGAAGCGGGTCAAGGACGGGCGGTCGGTGCGCGTGCGGCTGCGCTGGACCGCCCGCAACGGCACTCCGGTCGCGGGGCGGGTCACGGTGCTCCGCTCCGTCGACGGCGGTCGGTTCACGAGCGTCCGCGTGCTGCGCACCGGTGGCCAGGGGCGCGCCGCCCTGAGCGTCACCCCACGTCGTGACACCCGCTGGAAGGCCCGGGCGAAGCGGCAGCCGTGGGTCAAGGGCGACACCAGCCCGATCCGTCGGATCGTCAACGTCCCGCCCGGCAAGCCGGTCCGGTTGCCGAAGGCGGCCCCCAGCCCGCGCCGGAAGCTGCCGGCGCAGGGCCACGCGAAGGGGAGCGGGCCGAACGTCGTGGTTTCCCGGATCCCCGACCGGATCTGGGGCCACATGACCGGGATCAGCTGGCGCAGCGGATGCCCGGTCGGTCGGGCGGGTCTGCGGCTCGTGCGGGTCAACTACTGGGACTACCTGGGCTACAAGCGTCGCGGCGAGCTGGTCGCGAACGCCGACGCCGCCGGCGCGATGGGCGCGGCGCTCGCCGAGATGTTCCGCCGCAAGCTGCCCGTGCGGGCGATGTACCGCGTCGACCGGTTCGGGTGGAGCGCGCGCTCCCACGGTGGCGACGACTACGCATCGATGGCCGCCGGCAACACCTCGGCGTTCAACTGTCGCGACGTCACCGGCCGCCCCGGCGTACGGTCCCCGCACAGCTATGGCCGGTCCCTGGACCTCAACACCTGGGAGAACCCCTACCGCTCGGCGCAGGGCGTCGTCCCGAACACGTGGTGGCTGAGCCGGTCGCACCCCCGGGTGGCCTGGCGGTCGCGGTCGCACCCGGTGGTGGCCCTGATGGCGCGTCACGGCCTTCGGTGGACCTACGGGACCGGCGACAACCACCACTTCGACTACGTCGGCAGCCGCGCCCGTGCAGATGTCCTGCCCCGGGCGTGCGACCGCTACTGCGACTGAGCCGCTAGCGTCGGGCTGTGCCTGCCCCGGACTGCGTCTTCTGCTCGATCGTCGCCGGCGACCTGCCGGCCGACCTGGTGCTCGACGAGCCCGAGATGGTGGCCTTCCTCGACCGCCGCCCCGTGTTCAAGGGCCACGTCCTGCTGGTTCCTCGCGGGCACGTCGAGACGCTGCCCGACCTGCCGGCGGCGCTGCGAGACACCTTCCTCGAGGCGAGCCAGCGCCTCGCCACCGCCGTCGTGGACGGCCTCGGCGCGCAGGGCAGCTTCGTCGCGATGAACAACGTGGTCAGTCAGTCGGTCCCGCACCTGCACCTCCATGTCGTGCCGCGGACCAAGGGAGATGGGCTGCGCGGCTTCTTCTGGCCACGCACGACCTATGCCGAGGGGGAGGCCGCCGAGCACGCCGCGCGGCTACGCGCCGTGCTCTGAGGCGGACGTTTGGAGTCCGGAACCCCTCCTCGGTAGCCTCCCCCTCGGGGGCGAGCGTGTCGTCCCGCACTCTCGGGAGGGAACCCGCATGTTCAGCGCGCCTCGTCGGCTCGTCCCGACGGTCGTCATCGCCGTCCTCGCCTCGCTGCTGCTGGCAGCACCGTCCGCGGCGGCCGACACCGGCTCGATCTCCGGCACCGTCACCGCTCGCCCAGCGGGTGGGTCGCCGATCGCCTACGCCGGTGCGTCGGTCGTCCTGGACCGGTTCAGGGGCGACAGCGAGTTCACCGACCCGGGCGTCGCGGTCGCCGACTCGGACGCCGACGGCCACTTCACGGTGTCCGGTCTGGCGGACGGTCGCTACCAGATCCGCACCTACCCGACGGAGTACGGCGAGCTCGGGCAGTACGGCTACGAGTACTACGACAACCGCAACGGCCCCTACGGCGCCGCGGTCGTCGAGGTCAGCGACGGCGCAGCGGTGACGCTGGAGAGCACCATCGAGCTGCAGCCGATCGGCCGCGTGAAGGGCCGGGTCGTCGACGAGGCCGGGCAGCCCGTCCAGGGCTCGGTGCTCGTGGCGCCGGAGCGGGCGGGCGGAGCGTCGGTGCGAACCGACGAGGACGGCAACTACGACACGCTCACGGGGGAGTGGACCGGCAACCTCATCCCGGGCGAGTACGTCGCCAGCTTCAACCCCGGGAGCTCGGAGATCGGCGACACCGTCTACTACCTGGTCGACCAGCCCGCCACCGTGACCGCCGGCGGGACGACCACCGTGAACTTCACCCTGGTGGAGCGTCCATCCGTCGACTTCACCGTCCGAGGCTCCGACGGCGAGCCTGCCGCGTTCGCTCCGGTGAGCTTCTGGATGCGCGACGGCAACGGGCCCTGGCGCACGCCGCAGTACGGACCGATCACCACCGACGAGCAAGGCCGCTTCCGCATCCTCGACAACGTCGATGCCTACCGGCTGCGGTTCTCTCCGGAGGCAGGCAGCGCGGACGTGCCGGAGTACTGGCACGACGCGTACGCGTTCGAGGACGCGGAGGTGGTGTCCTTCACCGGCTCCGACCCGCTGCGCCGCTCCTACGACGTCCAGCTGGGCGCCGCGCCGACGATCAAGGCAGGCACGCCGAGCATCAGCGGCACGGCTGCGGTCGGTCAGACCCTGACCCTCGACCCCGGCACCTGGGCGCCGTCGGGCGTCGCCACCACGGTGGAGTGGTTCGCTGGTGACGACCAGATCGGTACCGGCACCGAGCTGACCCTGCGACCTGCCCACGTCGACCAGTGGATCTGGGCGCGCGTGACCGGGAGCAAGGCCGGCGAGCAGTCGGTCGACGTCGCCGCCGACTGGCTGGGCCCGGTCGCTCCCGGCGAGCTGTCGGTCCGCTCCGGGGTGCCCAGCATCTCCGGCACCCCGCGGGCCGGGAGGACCCTCACCGCGGCGCCGGGCGACTGGGGTCCTGCCGGGGTCCAGCTGGCCTACCAGTGGCTCGCCGACGACGCGCCCGTGGCGGGTGCGAACTCCCCGACCTACGACGTCACGAACAAGGTGGCGGGCAAGCGGATCAGCGTCCGGGTGACCGGGTCGTTCGATGTCGCCGACGACGTCAGCGCCACCTCGGGTCCGACCGCGAAGGTCGTCGGCAAGCTCAGCACTCGCCGGGCCACGATCATCGGCAAGACCCGCAAGGGCAGCAAGCTGCGGGCCAAGGTGGCGTCCTGGGGGCCGGGGTCGGTGCAGCTCGGCTATGCCTGGTTCCGGGGGAACCGGCCGATCAAGCGAGCCGACGACCGGGCCTACCGGCTCGTCAAGGCCGACGTCGGCAAGCGGCTCAAGGTCGTCGTCACCGGCCGCAAGTCGGGCTTCCAGACCGTGAGCACCGCCAGCGCGAGGACCGCCAAGATCAGGAAGTGACCCGCCACGGGCGCCGAGCCCGATGGCCCCCTACAGTGGTGGCGCCTCGTCGCGGCGAGGCGTGGAGACGTCATCGAGCAGCGGAGGAGTTCCACCATGGGTCGCTTTGACGGACGGATCGCCGTCGTCACCGGAGCAGCGCGCGGCATCGGCTTCGGGACCGCCACCCGTTTCGCCGAGGAGGGTGCCTCCGTCGCGATCCTCGACCTCGACGAGACCAGCGCGGCCGAGGCGGCCGCGAAGCTGCCGCTGGCCGACGGGGCTCGGGCGATCGGCATCGGCTGCGACGTCAGCGACACCGAATCCGCCGAGGCCGCGGTCGAGCGCGTCGTCGCGGAGCTGGGCGGGATTCACATCCTGGTCAACAACGCCGGAGTGACCCGCGACAACCTGCTGTTCAAGATGTCCGACGACGACTGGGACATGGTCATGAACGTCCACCTGCGCGGGGCGTTCCTGATGACCCGCGCCGCCCAGAAGCACTTCGTCGCGCAGAAGTACGGCAAGATCGTGAACCTCTCGAGCGTCTCCTCGCTCGGCAACCGCGGCCAGGCGAACTACTCCGCCGCGAAGATGGGCATCCAGGGCTTCACCCGCACCCTCGGCATCGAGCTCGGCCCGTTCGGCATCAACGCCAACGCCATCGCGCCCGGGTTCATCGCCACCGAGATGACCGACGCGACCGCGGCCCGGCTCAAGATCGACGTCGACGACTTCCGCAAGATGAACGCCGATGCCAACCCGGTCCGCCGCGTCGGCTACCCCGAGGACATCGCTGCCGCTGCCGCGTTCCTGAGCAGCGACGAGGCGTCGTACATCACCGGTCAGACGCTGTACGTCGACGGTGGCGCCAAGCTGGGCTGAGGGCCCCGCATCGTCATCCGGGCGCGCCTCCCCTCGTGGTGGGGCGCGCGCCTGCACACTGAAGTCGACCGAAACGCTTGAGAATCACGAAACGGAGCGTCCCCGTGCGCCGTGCCCAGCTCGCCTCTGCCCGATCCGTGGGTGCCGTCCTCGTGGCCGCCAGCCTGGTCCTCGCCGGTTGCGGTGGGGACGATGAGCCTGCCCAGGACGAGACGCCGGCCGCCCAGCAGATCGCTGGCGCGCAGGAGGTGGCGTCCACCTGGCCGATGACCGGGCTGCCGGTCTCGGGCGACGAGAGCGCCGAGCAGACCTACCCGGTGCTCGTCACGAAGATGGACAACACGTCCTCGAGCGCTCCGCAGATCGGACTCGGCGAGGCCGACCTGGTGGTCGTGGAGCTGGTCGAGGGCGGGTTGACCCGACTCGCTGCGTTCTACTACTCCCAGCTGCCGACCGTGGTC
>JBAWHI010000168.1:0-1884 GCA_049593675.1 Nocardioides sp. | reverse complement strand
GCGCAGTGGCGGCGGGTGTGGGAGCAGACGGAGTCGCCGCCCGCCGACGCCCCGACCCGCACGCTGCGCGCGTGGCGCCGGTGAGGACGACGACCCTGCGGGGCGTCGGTGCCGTCGGCCTGCTCGGCGTCGGGATCGTGCACGCGCTGTGGGCCAGTGGGTCGACCTGGCCGGCGTCCAGCGCGGAAGCGCTTGGCGAGGCGGTGGTGGGCTCGTCGACCGGGATGCCCGCACCAGGCGCCGCATGGGTGGTCGCCGTCGGCGCCGTGGGAGCAGCGGGCGTCGTCGCAGGTGGGGGCGCAGACCGACCGGTCGCCGTCGCCGTACGCCGCACCGTCGGCGCGGGGATCCTCACGCGTGGCGTCCTCGGTGGGGTCGTCGCGTGCCGGATCTTGGGACTGCCGTCGCCCGGACCGAGGTTCCGCTCACTGGACCGGGCCGCCTACCGACCCGTGTGTCTCGTGCTCGGAGCGGCGATCCTGGGCAGCGCCCGTCGGCCCTGACGCCGACCCGGCGCAGTCTGACCGAGGGAGAGGGTCAGACTGCGCCGACTCGGCGTCGGCGAAGGGTCGGAGGACGTGGCTACAGTGGCGGGATGATCGTCCCGCTGACCGTCTCGGACTTCATCGACCGCGCTGTGCAGGTGTACGGCGAGCGCACCGGCGTCGTGGACGAGCCCGATCAACCCGCGCCCTCACTCGGCGACCTGACGTACGCCGAGGTGGGTGATCGCGCCCGGCGCCAGGCCGCGATGCTCGACAAGCTCGGGCTCGACGTCGGCGACCGGGTCGCGATCGTGAGCCACAACAGCGCCCGGCTGTTGACGGCGTTCTTCGGCGTCTGCGGCTCGGGCCGGGTGCTGGTGCCGGTGAACTTCCGGCTCCGCCCCGACGAGGTCAGCTACATCGTCGAGCACTCGGGTGCCCGGGTGCTGCTGATCGACCCGGAGCTCGCGGAGTCGCTGGGCGAGGTCAGGGCCGAGTTCACCTACGTGCTCGGCGACCCGGCCTCCCTCGACGTGCCGGACGACGCCTCGCCGCGCGCCTGGGAGCCGGACGAGAACGCGACGGCGTGCATCAACTACACCTCGGGCACGACGGCCCGTCCCAAGGGCGTCCAGATCACGCACCGCAACATCTGGACCAACGCAGTGACCTTCGCGATGCACGCCGGCGTCACGGACCGCGACGTCTACCTGCACACGCTGCCGATGTTCCACGCCAACGGCTGGGGGATGCCGTTCGCGATGACCGGCCTGGGCGTCAAGCAGGTCGTGCTGCGCAAGATCGACGGCGCCGAGATCCTGCGCCGGGTCCGCGACCACGGGGTGACCGTGATGTGCGCGGCGCCCGCCGTGGCCGCCGCCGTGCTCGAGGCCGCCCAGGACTGGGAGGGCGAGATCCCGGGCCGGGACCGGGTCCGGATCATCATGGCCGGTGCGCCCCCGCCGACCAAGACGGTCGTGCGCGTCGAGGAGGAGCTCGGCTGGGAGTTCATCCAGATCTACGGGCTCACCGAGACCTCGCCGCTGCTGACGATCAACCGGTCCCGCGCGGAGTGGGACGACCTGGACCCGCTCGAGCGGGCGGGGCTGCTGACCCGCGCCGGCGCTCCGGCGCTCGGGGTCCGCCTGGCGATCTCCGAGGACGAGGAGAACGAGGGCGAGGTGCTGGCCCGCTCCAACGTGGTGCTCGAGGGCTACTGGGAGCAGCCCGAGGAGACCGCGCGGGCACTGGCCGGCGGCTGGTTCCACACCGGCGACGGGGGCACCCTCGGCGAGGACGGCTACCTCACGATCAGCGACCGCAAGAAGGACGTGATCATCACCGGCGGCGAGAACGTCTCGTCGATCGAGGTCGAGGACGTGCTGTTCTCCCACCCCGC
>JBAWHI010000167.1:0-2446 GCA_049593675.1 Nocardioides sp. | reverse complement strand
CTGGTCCCGGACGGCGTCGAGGGCGCCATCGCCGGGACGGCGCTCTACGAGGGCCGGTTCAGCCTCGAGGACGCGCTCGCCCTGACCCGGGGTGAGGCGTGAGCCTCGCCGTACGCGTGATCCCGTGCCTGGACGTCGACGCCGGCCGGGTGGTCAAGGGAGTCAACTTCCAGTCGCTGCGCGATGCCGGCGACCCGGTCGAGCTGGCGCGGACCTACGACGCCGAGGGGGCCGACGAGCTGACCTTCCTCGACATCTCCGCCTCCCACGAGGGGCGGGCGACCACGATGGAGATCGTGTCTCGCACCGCCGAGGAGGTCTTCATCCCGTTGACCGTGGGTGGGGGAGTGTCCTCGGTCGAGGACGTCGACCGGCTGCTGCGCGCCGGTGCCGACAAGATCGCGGTCAACACCGCTGCGATCAACCGGCCGGATCTGGTCGCCGAGATCGCGGACCGCTTCGGCAACCAGGTGCTGGTGCTCTCGGTCGATGCTCGCCGGGTGAGTGGCACCGACTCCGGCTTCGAGGTCACCACGCACGGCGGCCGGAGGTCTGCCGGGCTCGACGCGATCGCGTGGGCGGTCCAGGCGGCGGAGCTCGGGGCGGGGGAGATCCTGCTCAACGCGATGGACGCCGACGGCACCCGCGACGGCTTCGACCTGGACCTGATCCGGGCCGTCCGCCGGGAGGTCAGCATCCCGGTGATCGCCTCCGGCGGCGCCGGGGCGAGCGAGCACTTCCCGCCCGCCGTCGAGGCGGGCGCGGACGCCGTCCTGGCCGCGTCGGTCTTCCACTTCGGGACCCTGCGAGTCGCCGACGTCAAGGACTCCCTGGCAGCGGCCGGTCACGCGGTCCGCTGAGGGCCGTCACAACGGCGGGAACTGCGTCCGGTTGCTGTTGACGACCGACTCGTTCCCACCCTGGCTGGTGCGCCGGGCGCTGATCACGCTGCGGTCGGAGACCCCCTTCGCGCGCGGCCAGAGCGCGAAGACGATCGCGGCGGCGACGACGATGCCGATGATGATCCAGACCCACATGCGAGACCCCCGAACGGTGCGATGTGTCGAGAGGGTACCCCTGATCAGATCGGTTGAAGCGTGTCGACAGCTGCCGGTTGCTGCAGATCGGCGGCGATCCGCTCGAACGCTGCCTGCAGCTCGTCGGTGTGGGCGAGCCGCCAGGCCTCGAGCTCGGACAGCTCGTGGGTGCCGGTGGGGTCGACCAGTCGCTGCAGACCGTGCGGGGTGGTCCACAGGTAGGTGCCGTGGTCGAGCTGTCGGACCCGGTAGCCGCGATGGGTCTTGGCGCGGTGGTGCGAGCGGCTGAGTGGCGCGGCGTTGTGGTCGCCGGTCTGCCCGGGTGGACCGTCCTCGTCGTAGGGGATCGGGTGGTCGTCGTCGTAGCGGCCGGACATGGTGGCGACCCCGACGGCGTGGGGGAAGACGTCACCGAGGCACCGGAGCCGAGTGCGCTCGGAGATCGAGCTGGGGAACTCGTAGGCGTTGACCCTGGCCTGCTCCTCCAGGTCGATGACCGGCTTGACGGTGACGTGGGCGTGGCCCACGAGCCGGGCGACCTGCTCGAGCAGCATCGGTCCGATGCCCTCGACCCGGGCCGGGGCGTCGGAGCTGCCGAGGACAGCGCTCTCGTGGAGGTGGAGGTACATCACGGCGTGGTGCCGCGGGCGGCGCGGCGCTCCGGGGCTGGGGGAGTCCAGGAGGTCCTGCACGTCGTCGGGTCGTGCGAGCCAGCCGAAGGCGATCGATCGCAGCTCGGCGCGGGTCAGGTCGTCGTCGTGGTCGGGCCGGGCAGCCAGAGCATCCGCGATCCGTTCGACCATGGCGTCGATCCACGCAGCGTCACCCGGCTCGACGCGGGCGAACACGCTGCGGGTGCCGGTCTCGAGGTCGGTGCGGCTGACCCAGACCCCGCGCTGGCGACGGGCCTCCTCGAGGCGCTCGGCGTGGGCGGCGGTGTCGGCCTCGATCACCTTCGCCTCGGCCATCGCGAGGACGCGACCGGGGGACTGGCCGCCGATGGCAGCGGCGACGGCGAGGTCGACCACTTCGACCTGCTGCCGATCGAGCCGGCGCGACATCCGGGCGACCTTGGTCGCCACCCACGGCTCGCAGGCGAGCTCGAGGACCTGTGCCCACACCTGCGGTAGCCGGTGCCGGAGGTCGAGCGCATCGGCGATGGTGCCCCGGGTCGACATCGGATGGGTCTGCCGCGCGATCGCGAGCTCGTGCACGCACAGCTCCTGGACCATCGGCGTGCCGTCCCCGCCCAGCTCGACCAGTCGGTCGCCGCCGAACCGCGCCGGCACTGCGCCGGGCTCGAGCTGAGGGTCAGCGCCGTGCAGGTCGGCCCACTGCAGGACCAGCAGCAGGTCCTTGACCTGCGCCGCCCGACGCTCGGCCAGCGCAGCCCCGGTCGCGGCCAGCAC
>JBAWHI010000166.1:0-1891 GCA_049593675.1 Nocardioides sp. | reverse complement strand
GTGCGCTCGGCACGCTTGGCGGTGAAGCGGAGGTCGGACATGGGTGGCGCGTTCCTTGACGAGAGGCGCAGGACACTCGATCCGGGCCGGGACCACGTCGTCGGGGTCCGGACGGCTGGTGGGTCAGCTGCGCGGTGGGCCGCTCGGTTGCGGCTGGTCGGGCTCCATCAGTCAGGAAGGCCAACACATCATGCTGCGCGTACGCCCGAAGTCCACGTGGCGTCGGACCACGAGGTGGGTGTGTGTCGCAGCGGAGACCATGTCAAGGAGTCTCACGGGTCGGACGCCAGTTCCACAAGATGAAATCTCATGAGGTGAGACTCGGGTCCATCATCCGAGACGAGTGGCGGTGGGTGACGCCTGGGGCAGGGGTGACTGCGGTCCACGTCACACCGGGACCCTCGCTAGGCTGCCGCCATGAGCGACGAGCGCATCGACACCCTCACCAGCAGCGCGTACCGACAGGCCCTCGAGGTGATCGCCTCGGTCGAGCCGCGGATCGCCGAGGCGACCCGCCAGGAGCTCACCGACCAGCGCGGCTCGCTCAAGCTGATCGCCAGCGAGAACTACGCCTCGCCCGCGGTGCTGCTGACCATGGGCACCTGGTTCAGCGACAAGTACGCCGAGGGCACGGTCGGCCACCGCTTCTACGCGGGCTGCCAGAACGTCGACACCGTCGAGGCGCTGGCCGCCGAGCACGCACGCGAGCTGTTCGGCGCTCCCTACGCCTACGCCCAGCCGCACTCGGGCATCGACGCCAACCTGGTCGCCTACTGGTCGATCCTGGCGCACCGGGTCGAGACGCCGGCGCTCGAGCGGCTGGGCGCGAAGAACGTCAACGAGCTCAGCGAGGCCGACTGGGAGTCGCTGCGCCACGAGTTCGGCAACCAGCGCCTGCTCGGCATGTCCCTGGACGCCGGCGGTCACCTCACCCACGGGTTCCGCCCGAACATCAGCGGCAAGATGTTCCACCAGCAGCAGTACGGCACCGACCCCGAGACCGGCCTGCTCGACTACGACGTCGTCGCGGCCAAGGCCCGCGAGTTCAAGCCGATGGTCCTCGTGGCGGGCTACTCGGCGTACCCGCGCCGGGTGAACTTCGCCAAGATGCGCGAGATCGCCGACGAGGTCGGCGCGACCTTGATGGTCGACATGGCGCACTTCGCCGGCCTGGTGGCCGGCAAGGTCTTCACCGGCGACGAGGACCCCGTCCCGCACGCCCACATCGTCACCACCACGACGCACAAGTCGCTGCGCGGTCCGCGCGGTGGCCTGGTGCTCGCCCAGGAGGAGTACGCCGCCGACGTCGATCGTGGCTGCCCGATGGTGCTCGGCGGTCCGCTGTCGCACGTGATGGCGGCGAAGGCCGTGGCCCTCGCCGAGGCCCGGCAGCCGTCGTTCCAGACCTACGCCCAGCAGATCGCCGACAACGCGAAGTCGCTCGCGGACGGCTTCCTCAGCCGCGGTGCGAACCTGGTCACCGGCGGCACCGACAACCACCTCGTGCTGCTCGACGTCTCGTCGTTCGGGCTCACCGGTCGGCAGGCCGAGTCGGCGCTGCTGGACGCGGGGGTGGTCACCAACCGCAACTCGGTGCCGAACGACGCCAACGGCGCCTGGTACACCTCCGGCATCCGGCTCGGGACCCCCGCGCTCACGACCCGCGGGTTCGGCCACGACGAGTTCGACAACGTCGCCGAGCTGATCGTGCACGTCCTGCAGAACACCGAGGCCGGCACGACGAAGGCGGGCGGGCCGTCGAAGGCGTCCTACCGACTCGGGGACGGCGTCGCCGACAAGGTGCGCGACGCCTCGGCCGAGATGCTCGACAAGCACCCGCTCTACCCGGGGCTCGACCTGGCCTGAGCCGACTCGTCGTACCCGGACGTAC